>CAJJNP010000014.1 GCA_905193145.1 uncultured Odoribacter sp.
CTGACTCCAAAGCTTTCATCGGGCCTTCCGTTGTCAATGAAGGACAGAACGAATAACCTACTATTATACTTCCGCTTGTGCTTGCAACAAACTTAGGTGTCGTGTTTAGCAAATTAGGATATATATAATTCCCATAATAATTATGATTGGAGTTCGTCGTTTTGGGACGCACGCGTCTCTTCCGTTGGACCAGACCATTAGAGCGGAATATCTCATAGCACCACTGGTCACGTCCTATCACCATTTTTTCCTTAAAGTAACGAACACAGCATGCATATAGCTCACACATACCCGCTTGGGGCATTAAAGTTCTTAATTCTTTGCAATACAGAACAATGCTTGTCTTCAAAACATTGGCTTCACACTGTCTGTCCACATGTTTATAGTAACCTTGTCTGGTTATGCCGAAGTAACCACAGAGTCTGTTCAGACCACCGCATTTACGGTTGACCGAGCCTCTCTGTGACAAGGTGTCGATTACTTGGCATCTGAGTTTTTTCGCACGGGGATATGATAGGTCTGCTCTGTCAGATCAATTAGCACCTCGCAGGCTTCATGAAGCATCTTTGTCGTATCCAAATCCCGTTGAAGTTGACGGTTAGACTTGTGTAACGCTTCATTTTCAGCACGAAGCTGAGCGATAAGGGACGCTGAGTCTTCGTCTATCAGCTGTGGATCAATGATGGATTTTTGCATCTTAGGATCTTCTATCTCGTACATTTTCATCCAGCGGGACAATGTACCTAAACTTAATCCATTACGTCGTTCAAATGTTTTCCGACGGTCGGAGCTGGAAAGATACTCGCGAATATAAGACTTACTTTCCAATTCTGTAAACTTTCTGTGAGGTTTTCTTTTAATTAACATACTTTTTTTGATTTATAAAGTGTCAACTTATTCAGTACACTTATAGTTTTTGTGCAGTGATAATATACTTAATATGTATGGAAAAGTGTTGTTCTTTGTATGGTATAAATGTAGCTTACTATCGTATTCTAAATTGTTTGAATACAAAACAATGCTTGTAACAAGATTGGTAAGAAGCTATTTGTTCAGATATATCCCATTGCCTTTTGTGTCCCTTTATTTTTTTATTTTCTATCTATATACTGATGGCTTTTGAATATTGTTGTTGCTTTCGATGTAGAAATAACCATCTCCTTATCTATTTCTTTCAGAAGTTACTAAAGTTTTATATAATATAGATGATTGGGTACATGGTGTGAAGAATGTAACAGAAGTACTGGGGACGTGAATGAACTAAAAAGGGACATAAATGTACACTTGTTTATTAATAGTTTTTTCGTATATTGTTTATTTGTTTGCACTTCGATAACTTTGCAATAAAATATTAATCGTTATTTTAAAATTTAATTATTATGAAAACAAAGTTACTATGTGCAAAGACAGCAATGTTTGCTCTGGCTTGTTTTTCTTCTATTGGTGTTTGGGGCCAAATTAAGATTACAGATGAAAATGGTTTAAAGGCTATTGCTGAGAATTTGAATGGTGATTATGTTCTTGAGAACAATATTACTTTATCAAAAGAATGGGAACCTATTGGAACAAACGATTCTCCATTTACGGGTACGATTGATGGTAAGGGGTTTACAATTTATGGATTAAAGATCAATCGTCCGGAACAAAATTCAGTTGGTTTTATTGGTACTGCTAAAATAGAGGATGTATCTTCTACAAAGGTAACAGTGAAAAATTTGCGTTTAGTAGGTGTGGAAATTTTTGGGCATCAAGATGTAGGTGCTGTTATTGGTAATTCATATGGTGCTAAAGTGAGTGAATGCTATACATCTGGGCTTGTTTATGGTTGGGATCACACTGGTGGTATTATTGGGGGGACTAAAAAGGTTGATGATGACGATAATATTATGACACAGGTTTCGAATTGTTATTCCAATGCAGCTGTGGTTAGTTCCAGTTATCAAGCGGGTGGTATTATCGGTGCAAGTATAAATTCAGTAGTCGATCGTTGTTATTTTAGTGGTGTTGCTGTGTGTCCCGAAGGACGTTCTGGAGGTATTGTAGCTCTTAATGACGGTAATAGTTTGACTATTACTAATTGTGTAACATTATCTTCTTATATAAAGGCTGGTAGTGGAGATGCTGGTGGTGCAAATGCTATTTTAGGTGCGGATAATCCCGCGGAAGACAGTAATGCTGTTAGTACAATCAGTAATAGTTATTCATGGAGCGGTTTGAAATTGTATGAAAATAATGTAGAAATAGCACGTTCTAACAATGCAAATGATTCTTATGATGGAGGATATCTTGATTTGGATGAATTGAAAACTGCACAATTTTGGCTTGGTGACGTTAACTTTGATGCTGGTATATGGACAATGGTAGAAAATACATATCCATCATTATCTAATGTTCAGGTTCCATTAGAGAATTATATCTACATACCTTCTTTCCCGGAGAGATGTTTGCCTGGTAAAACTTTTAATGCAGAAGCCATACCAGCTTCTGGTAGAACTATTACTTATACCAGCTCTAATCCCGAAATTGCCACAATCGATAGTAAGGGTAAAGTTTCTTTCTTGAAAGATGGTAAAACTACTTTGACTTTTGTAGACCAGGGTGATAATTATGTAAAAGGTTGCACAAAAACTTATGAGTTAGAGGTGAAAGGTGTTGCTTACACCATTATGGATGAGGAAGACTTGAGATGTGTTAAGTATGATTTGGCAGGTGATTTTAAGTTAGGTGCTGATATTTATTTGACAAAAGATTGGGAATTGATGGATGTTTTTACCGGTACATTAGATGGCCAGGGATATACAATCCATAATTTACGTTATATAAACGAAGAACAGGGGCGTGTAGGTCTGTTTGGTGAGGCAACGGGAGCTACTATAAAAAGAGTAGGTATTGCAGGTGCTTATCTTAATGGTAATGAAGATGTAGGTGCTATTGTTGGTTATGCAAATGGCTGTAATATCTCAGAATGTTTTGTAGATCAGGCTTCCTATATTGCAGGTCGTGACCATATTGGTTCAATTGTAGGTAAGGTAGAGAAAATGGAGGTAGAAGAAGAAGGTTCTGCTGAAAAAGTAATAACCGGAACTACGGTAAGTGACTGTTACTCTATGGCTAAAGTTTATTCGAGAGAATATCAGGCTGGTGGCGTTGTAGGAGTTGTGAATTACGGTACGGTAGAAAGATGTTATTTCTCAGGAAATATTCGGGCAACGAAAGGACGTGCCGGTGGTATTTTCTCTTTGGTTGATGCGGATGGTAAAGTATTTGTAGAGAATAATGTTTGTCTTGCCAGTGGTATTTATTGTAGTGAAGCTACATATTGTATTGGTGAGAACGGTCGTACATCAACTGCTACATTAACCAATAATTATGTTGATCACTATGCTTCTTATAAAGGAACGGATTTGTCATCTTCTGCTCCTTCCGATGTTTATGATAACGCTAGTAATAATGGTGAAAAATTAGAATCTGACGAAGTACTTTCTTCTGAATGGTACAAGGAGACGTTAGGCTGGGACTTTGATAATATATGGACCTTTATTGAAGGTGGTGAAGGTAATATGTATCCGATATTGAAATGTCAACAGTCCAAAGTTTTGACTCCTGTTATTTATGGTATACCTGAGCCGGCATTTTTAATTCAATTGGCTGACGGGAGTTCTTCTGAAAGTTTGAATTTAGAGAGAATTAAATCTACGTGTGGGCAGAAGTTGATTTTTAAAATTACAAAAGGTGAGGAATATATTTATATTGACGGTACTATCGTAGATTTTAGTGGTGCGAAAGAGGTTGACGGTGAAACGGTAGCTACTATATCTATAGCTCCAGAGGTTGAAATTACGGGTTTGAAACCGTTTGAAACTACTGCTTTTGATATTAATATGGTTGGGCAATCTCATGTTTTTCCTATTAACAATGTTGCAGATTTACTTGATGTCAACAATAAGTTGTTCGCAAGTTTTTGTTTGATGAATGATATTGATATGACAGGAGTTGAATTCGAAGGTTTCGGTTCTTTAGAATCGCCTTTCACCGGTAGCTTTGACGGTAATGGACATACTATTAAAAATCCGGTGGTTATTACCAATGATGATAATACTAAAGGATTCTTTAATGCAACTAAGGGGGCTAAAATAAAGAATTTGGGGATTTCTAATTTCTCTTTCAGTGGTTCTCAAGCCAATGGTAATAAGAGTACGGATTTAGGTGGTTTTGCCGGTTCTGCTAAAGAAACAACTTTTGATCAGTGTTATTTGACTGGTAAAGTTGTGGGACGTGACCATGTCGGTGGGTTTGTTGGTGGTAATTGTAGTAATGTTACTATTACTAATTCATTTGTAAATGCAGAAGTTTTTGCTTATAGCCAAGCCGGAGGTTTCTTTGGTGTTGCTGCAGGTAATGTAACAATGAAAAATTGTTATTTTGCCGGTAGTGTGAAATTGAATCCTTCTCACAGTTATGGCTGGGTTGGTGGATTTGTCGGTTTGGTTGACGCCGATTGTACAGTTACAATTGAAGATTGTGTTTCAATTGGTAATCTGCAGGGAAGTGTTGCATCAGGCTCATTTATTGGCGCCAATGGAGGCGATCAGAAGAATAACCCGCGTGGTATAATAAACTTTACAGGAAATGTATTTAATTTTGATGCTGAAAGATTCTTGATGGATGGTAAAATATCTGAGAACGATTGGGAAAGTCAAGGTTATGTTACTAAAGAAGGTGGTGTGGTAGAAAGTCCGATAGAGCATTACGCTACTCCTGTGGAGGATAATGAATTCTTGACACAAATTCCTTATAATGATGCAAAATTCGATTTTGAAAATATCTGGACGATTGACGAAGAAGTAAGTTATCCTACATTAAAGAATGTAGCATATATTCCTGCTCCCCCCGTTGGTATTGAACAAGTTGTCGATCAGAATGAGAATACATATATTGTGTATACTTCAGATAATGCTATTTTTGTTTCTGGTATGAAAAATACTGCTAAGATAGCTCTATATAATATTAACGGACAATTAGTTTCCAATGTTATTACTTCAGGAGAAAATATAGAACTCCCAATCATGGGAAAAGGATTCTATATTGTTCGTATTGTGGAAGACGAAATGACTACAACTGTAAAAGTTGTTGTTAAATAATGAACTGGTAATTTTTATATTGCAAGAAGTATGGCGGCAGAAGAATACTGCCGCCATAAACTTTCGCATTTTAAAAAAACTTTGTTGACTAAAGTTGAAAAACATGATACTCCTCTTTTGTATAGATTGTTAGTACTTCTCAGTTTTCAATAATAAGATAAATTGATCTCATTTAGGAAAAATAAACTTCAAATAGATTTAGTAAAAAACTTATGAATTCAAATGGATTTATTGCATTAGGAAGAGGAATTATGTGCCTTTTCTTATTAACTGTCTCACTGATGGTGCAGGCGGCAAATCCTGTAAAAGTAACCGGGCGTGTGACGGATACAACAGGTGAACTAATGATTGGCGTAACCATTCAGGAAAAGGGTACCTCTAATGGAACTATCACAGATATGAATGGTACATATAATCTTACACTAACAACAAAAGATCCGATATTGGTGGTCAGTTATATTGGTTATCAAACTCAGGAAAAGAAAGTAAATGGAACGGTACTCGATATTACTTTGCAAGATGATGTAACAACGTTGGACGAGGTGCAAGTTGTTGGCTACGGTACCATGCGTAAAGTCTCAGTTGTAGGTGCTCAATCGACCTTAAAAATGGAACATATTAAGGCACCAGTAGCAAATATGAGTTCTATTTTAGCCGGTCGTATTTCTGGTTTGGTTGCTGTACAACGTACGGGTGTTCCTGGTCAGGATGATTCCGATATTTGGATTCGTGGTATCTCTTCCATGACGAATACAAATAAAGGGCCATTGATATTAGTGGATGGCATTGAACGTGATTTCAAACAGTTGGATCCGGAAGATATTGAATCGGTTACAGTTTTGAAAGATGCGGCTTCTACAGCTGTTTATGGAGTACGTGGTGGTAATGGTGTTATTCTTATTACGACTAAACCAGGAATAGTAAGTGAGCCTAAATTTTCAGTTGATTATTATGAAGGTTTTACTCGTTTGACACGCATTCCGGATTTGGTAGACGGTTATGAATATATGGATGCAGTAAATGAAGCCTATAATAATACATATGGTGCTCCTTATTATTCACAACAGTATATTGAAAATACTAAAATGGCAAATGGTTTGATTCCTAATACAAGCAATGATCGTACTGTTAATAAATATCTTTATCCGAATGTCGATTGGATGAAAGAACTTTATAAGAATTTCGGACGTAATCGTCGTGCAAACTTGAATGTTCGTGGTGGAGCTCCTAATGCTTCTTATTATATTTCACTTTCTTATTATGATGAATCCGGTTTGACAAAAACGGATCCTAAACAGCCATACAGTACAGAAATTTCTTATAACCGTTACAACTTTTTAACTAATATCAATTTAAAAGCTACTAAAAAAACAACAATGGATGTTGGCGTGAATGGTTGGTTTTCAAGTGGGAATTATCCTGCCGTTGATTTAAATGATATTTTCTCGAAAGCGATGATGATTAATCCGGTAATTTATCCGGTAGAGTATCCAGATGGGAGTAATCCAGGTTTTAGTCAGTATCAACGTGAATTTGATAGTCCCTATGTGACATTAACCCGCAGAGGTTACAAAACAGAATATAAGACACAGATTAATTCTAATCTGAAAGTAACACAGGATCTTGATTTCTGGGATTGGAGTAAGGGTTTTACGGCTCACGCACTGATTGCATTCGACGTTCGGGCGAATCAGCAATTAAATTATAAGGTTGATGACAGTACCTGGAAGCCAGCTGGAAGAAAAAATGGTGATGTTTGGGTAGATGACGGTAATCTCTTTGATGAAGCAGGTAATTTAATTTTGCAAGAAGAGTATAAAGGTAATTCAACTGTTAATTTTGAAAGAGACAAACAAGTTTATCGTACATTTTATGCAGAGGCCGCTTTAAATTATAAGAGATTATTTGGCGGTGTACATAATGTAAGCGGACTTTTGTTATTTAATATGCGGGACTATCGCGATGCAAATGGAGATAATTTGATAAATTCATTACCTTATAAACAAATGAGTCTTTCTTCCCGTGTCACTTATTCATATAATGATCGCTATTTTATAGAGGGTAACGTTGGATATACCGGTTCTGAAAACTTCTCTCCTGGACATCGTTTTGGAGTTTTCCCTGCTATGGCTGTTGGTTGGGTACCTTCAAATGAGAAATTCTGGGCATCTGTTGCTCCGTATATTTCTTTCTTGAAATTTCGTTATTCACATGGATTGGTCGGTAGTGATAGTTTAGGCGATACCCGTTTTGGTTTTGAAACTGAAATAACAAGTAAAAATGGATATAGTAATTCTTGGGCACAAGGTGGTATTGGCATTAATAAATATGGTTACCAAGCTCGTTGGTGTACTATTTTGAAACAGGATTTAGGTATTGAAATCAACTTCTTGAATAATGACTTAGCTTTTGTTTTTGATCTGTTTAAAGAGCACCGTGATAAGATTTTTGTATCGCGTAATAATTTGCCGCTCTATGCCGGTTTTGCCGTAAGTGCTTCCGGTAATGTTGGTATAGTGGAGAATAAAGGATTTGAAGCTTCATTTGAATATAATCATCAATTTGGTAAAGACTGGACGGTTTCTCTTCGTGGAAACTTTACAATGAATGAAGATGAAATTATTGAAAATGCAGAGCCTGCTCCAGCTTATCCATGGTTGGAGAAAAGAGGTACTAATGTACTTGCGAGATTTGGATATATAGCTGAAGGATTGTATGAAAGCGAGGAAGAAATTAAGGAAAGAAACATCACCCAATTTGGAGAAACTTATCCGGGCCAATTGGTTAAACCAGGTGACATTAAGTATAAGGACTTGAATGGTGACGGTCATATTGATGAATATGATATGTGCAAAATTGGCCGTGGAGATGTTCCTAAATATTATTATGGATTTGGTGGTGATTTTCGTTATAAAAATATTGGTGTTGGTATTTTATTTCAGGGAACTGCCGGAGCTGATCGGGTAATGGAAGGGTCTGGTATACGTCCATTTACCAGTTCTACCGGAGGTGGAACCTTGTATGCTAATATCACCGATCGTTGGAGTAAAGACGATCCTTCTAATGACAATGTATTTTATCCACGATTGGCATGGTCTTCTGCTGATCCTTCAAATATAAATAACTTTCAGACAAGTACATGGTGGCAGAAAGATATGAGTTTCTTACGCTTAAAACAATTTACCGTTTCTTATTATTTTCCTAAAGCGTGGACAAAGAAAAGTTTCTTAAGTGGTGGTCGGTTCTATATAATGGGATCTAATGTTCTTACTTTCAGTAAATTTAAGTTGTGGGATCCTGAGTTGAATACGAATAATGGTATTTCTTATCCTAATGTTTCTTCGTATACGATAGGTGTAGCTATTAACCTTTAAGAGAAATGTATATTTTAATTATTTTTTTATTTAGATTATGAAGAAAATTGTAAAAAGTATATTTATGGCTGCGCTGTCAATGATGGTATGCACATCTTGTGAAAGCTATTTTGACAGTGTTCCTTCCAATGTGGTTTCTTTGGATGCTGTTTTTTCGAATCGAGGACTGGCATTACAGTGGCTTTCCAACACATACTCTTATTTGCCGGATGAAACTAGTCAGAATTATACGGGCGGTGATGACGAAACAAAAGGAATTTGGACACCTGCTTGCTTGGAAGCAAAGTTACCATGGGATCAATGTAATTCTAATCATATTAATTTAGGTACTTTATACCCTTCTACCGGCTATGTGGAGAATATGTGGAAATCTTATTATAAAGGTATTCAAAAAGCAAATATTTATATGGCCAATATTGATCGTTGTACGGCAATGGAAGAATACGAACGCTTGTGGTCTAAAGCTGAGGCACGTGCTTTACGTAGCATTTATTACTATAATTTGTTTAAGCTATATGGTCCGTTTGTCATTATTGGAGATGAAGTATTTGATGTTGAAGGAGATGTGGAGGCGATGATGCGTGAACGTAGTTCGGTAGATGAATGTGTAGATTATATGGTAGGTGAGTTCGACGCAATTCTATCTGAAGGTAGGTTAAAGTCCCACTTTGGGGAAGATGGGGCTATGAATCCGCAATTTGCTGGTAATATTACCAAAGAAGCGGTAGAAGCAATCCGTTCGGAGCTTTTATTGTATGCCGCCAGTCCATTGTTTAATGGCGATTCTTACTATAAGAATTTGACAAATGTTGATGGAAAGCATCTTTTTCCACAAACTTATAGTAGAGAAAAATGGGAAAAAGCTAAGACCGCTGCTGAGAATTTTATGAAAAACAATCCAGGTTTTCAATTATTGTATTTGGACAAAAAAGGGGCGGCGACGTCAGACGTAGCTTCTTCATGTCCATATACATCTGTAACTCAAGCTTCATTGGGGCGGACGGAGAATACGGAAATGATTTTTTTTAGGACAGGAGGCGAGTGGAACATTTATTATACAATGACCCCTAAGCACAGTGGAATAACGAATGCTCAATCTGGCGGTGGAGCTTTGGCTGCACCTTTGCAGATGATAGATTTGTTTTTTACGGAAAACGGGCTCAGTATAGAAAAAGATCCTGAGTATTTTACTTACACAGATGATGATTTAACGGCAGCGGGTGCTGCTGCTAAAATGACGAGTCAGACAGTTCATCAGAATCCGTTTTCTAAGGTTGTTTATTTCAGACCGGATTCAAAACATAAAATCATGAAGCAGTTCTATAATCGTGAACCTCGTTTTTATGCTGCATTTACATTCCAGAATCGTAGATGGGATTTAGATGATAAGCTGGTTTATTATACGGATTTCTCTTTAAATGGAAACTCCGGACAGGCGAAGAATGGACATGATTATCCAAGGTCTGGTGTATTGGTACGTAAAAAAAGGACAAATGTTTCAGGAGTGAATTATTATGTTTATATCCGTCTTTCTGAGATTTATTTGAATTATGCCGAAGCGTGTTGTGAATTGGACGATATAGGTACGGCTATAAACTATGTGAATAAGATTCGTTTGAGAGCCGGTATCCCGGAATATAAAGGTTTGTTGGCTGAAGACTTAACTCCGACAGATAAACGTGGGTTTGAACGAATTACCTTGGATTCATATGATAAGGAATTTGTGAAAAAAGTGATTTATCGTGAACGTCTTCTTGAGTTGTCCTATGAAAATCATCATTATTTTGACGTACGTCGTTGGGGGGTAGCCGATATGGCAACCGGTGATGGCTGGATTTATCCGTCATGGCATAATGGTGGTGAAGGAGGTGACATGGTCGGATTTGATGTTACTGTAGATATGGCCTCAGACGATGCAAAAGATCCATTACTTTTCTATAAACGTAAGGTTTGGGAAACACGTGTTTATTCAAAACGTATGAGCCTCTTTCCTATTCCTCAAACGGAGATTAATAGAAATGCTCGGATTGTACAGAATACCGGATGGGAAACTGAAATGTAATCGAATGTTCTTTCAATTAAGTATTGTGTTGGATTCTTTGATCTAAAATATTGATCGTTTAGTTTTTCACTTGGAGAGTGTGTTGTAAAATCAATTTGTTTCTTGTGGCTTGATAGCACATGGTGCTGGATTTACAGCACATTCTCTTCTTGTTTTAAAATACATAGTTTAAGTTAAGAAATGAAGAAGAGGTATATTGTAATTATATTGTTTTTGGGTATTTTTTATTCAGTGTCGGCAGCTTTGAGAAAGCAGCCGGTGGAGTACGTCAACCCTTTAGTAGGTACTGATTCCAAATTTGAATTGTCAAATGGAAATACCTATCCGGCTATTGCTATGCCTTGGGGGATGAATTTTTGGACTCCTCAAACAGGAAGGATGGGAGAAGGATGGACGTATACGTATTCGTCCGACAAAATTCGTGGATTTAAGCAGACACACCAACCGAGCCCATGGATTAATGATTATGGACAATTTTCTTTGATGCCGATTACTGGGAAGCCTGTTTTTGATCAAGATGCAAGGGCAAGCTGGTTCAATCATAAATCAGAGATTTCCAAACCTTATTACTACCGTGCATATTTGTCCGATTATGATGTTGTGACCGAAATTGTACCGACAGAACGAGCTGCCATGTTCCGGTTTACTTTCCCTGAGAGTGAAAGCTCATATGTTGTGATCGATGCGTTTGATAATGGATCGTATGTAAAAGTAATACCGGCAGAGAATAAGATCATCGGATATACAACGAGAAATAGCGGTGGTGTTCCTGATAACTTTAGGAATTATTTTGTTATCGTTTTTGACAAGCCTTTTTCTTATAAGGCGGTAGTGGGAGGTAATGAGATTCGTAAAAATGAATTAGAGGTAAAAGAAAACCATGCCGGTGCGATTATTGGATTTGCCACAAAAAATGGAGAAACGGTAAAGGTACGTGTGGCTTCCTCATTTATTAGTTTTGATCAAGCCGAATTAAATCTGCAAGAGTTAGGAAACCTTTCATTCGAGCAGTTGCAAGCAAAAGGGAAGAAACGCTGGAATGAGGTATTAAGTAAAGTAGAAATAGAATCAGATAATGAAGATCGTTTACGTACATTCTATTCATGTTTGTACCGTTCAGTGTTGTTTCCTCGCATGTTTCATGAAATTGACGCAAAAGGGAATGTAGTGCACTATAGTCCGCATAATGGAAAAATTCTTCCTGGGTATATGTTTACTGATACTGGTTTTTGGGATACATTTCGTTGTTTACTTCCATTTATCAATCTTGTTTATCCTTCTGTAGGAGCACAAATGCAGGAAGGTTTTCTAAATTCTTATTTGGAAAGCGGTTTTTTCCCCGAATGGGCCAGTCCGGGACATCGGGATTGTATGGTCGGCAATAATTCTGCATCAGTAGTAGCAGATGCCTGTATGAAAAATATAATAAAGAAAGAACCGGAAAAAATGTATGAAGGTTTATTGTATGGAGCTAACCATTCACATCCATCGGTAAAATCCTCAGGACGTTTAGGGTATAAGGAATACAATGAATTGGGGTATGTTCCTTACCATATCAATCAGAGTGCTGCCCGTACATTGGAATATGCTTATAATGACTGGTGTATTTATCAGATGGGGAAAAAATTGAATCGCCCTTCGGAGGAGTTGGAAGTATATAAAAAACGCAGCTTAAATTACAAGAATTTGTTTAATAAACCTTTTAATTTAATGAGTGGTCGTGAGGCTAATGGTCATTTTCAGCCCAATTTTGAGCCGGTGAAGTGGTGGGATGCTTTTACAGAAGGTAATAGTTGGCATTATTCATGGTCTGTATTTCATGATGTTCAAGGACTAATTGATTTGATGGGAGGAGAGAAGGCATTTGTGAATATGCTTGATTCCGTATTTATTATGCCACCTATATTCGGTGCTAATTCAGATACACGTGGAAGTCTTGTACATGAGATGCGCGAAATGCAAGTGATTGATATGGGACAATACGCACATGGTAATCAACCTATTCAGCACATGATTTATTTATATAATTATGCTGGCGAGCCGTGGAAAACTCAATATTGGATCAGAGAGGTACTGACTCGTTTGTATACACCGGCTCCTGATGGATATTGCGGTGATGAAGACAATGGTCAGACATCGGCATGGTATGTTTTTTCTGCTTTAGGGTTCTATTCTGTTTGTCCGGGATCGGATCAATATGTTTTAGGTGCACCTTTGTTTAAAAAGGCGGTTATCCATTTGGAGAATGGAAAGAAAATTCAAATTTCTGCTCCGGAGAATAGTGATAAAAGTCGTTTTGTACAAGAAGTCAAATATAATGGTAAAAATTACAGTAAAAATTTCTTGGTTCATTCTTCGCTGCTCAATGGTGCCGACATCCAGTTTCGTATGGGGGATAAACCTAATAACAAACGTGGGATCAATAAAGCCGATTATCCCTATTCACTGTCAAATGAAAAATAATTAATGTTATGAAGAAGATTCTATTATCAGCTTCTTTTCTTCTGATCACAGGATATATGTTCGCCACGGATTTAATTTCCGGGCAAACATATAGGCTTTCTTTGGGAGAAAAAGTCTTATCTGTAAAAGATGGTTCTCTGGCCAATAATTCGGATGTAGTCAGTTGGACGGAAACGAATGTGAATGCTCAGCGATGGGTACTTGTGTCCGGAGAAGGGAAAGGTTATCAATGGATGAATGCATATACTGGTCAATACCTTGCTTGTAGAGGAAATGTTATTTCCGGAGCGCAGATTTGTCAAATGATTTCTGGGGAGTCGGCTGCTACTTGGGAGATTGTGCCAGTTAAAAATCAGGCTGATTTATATTATATAACTCAGTCTGGGCTTTTTTTGGAAGTTGCTGATGTGGATTCAGATGGAGAAAGTGTGCGATTGAGTACCAAGAAAAGTGGGACATTGGCTGAACGTCAGATGTGGAAACTTGAAGTGGTAGAAGCACAGCCGAATTATTTGACAGAAGCAACCCGGGATGCAATGATGGAAGGATGGAAAAAAAACTACTATAATGACAGTCAGGGGCGCTTGGGTGAAGGTGGTTTTTGGGGAGATGCCGAGATGTTTGAGGTGGTTTTGGACGCTTATGAAGTTACAGGAGATATTCAATATAAAACAATGTTCGATAAGCTACATGCTGATTTTATTGCGCGTCAGGGGAATAATTGGGAGTCCAACGACTTTAATGATGATATTGCCTGGATTGTTATAGCCAGTGTACGAGGATATTTAATGACCGGGAAACAAAGTTATTTAGATGTGGCAAAATCTAATTTTGATATGATGTATGAACGGGCAGCCGTACTTCCGCATGATATGCTTATTTGGAATGCAAGTGAGAATCCTTATGGAACCAACTCTTGCATAAACGGTCCGGCTGGAGTTGCTGCTTGTTATTTGGCAATAGCTACAGGAGATGAGAGCTATTATGAAAAGGCACGGAAAACATATGCTGCACAACGTGAATATTTATATAAACCCTCTACAGGACAGGTGTATGATAGTTTTACTTGGCAGAAAGGAGTACCTTCAAATTATAATACTTGGGCATCAACGTATAATCAAGGTACTTTTTTAGGGACTGCCGTTATGCTGTATAATCATTATGGAGACGAACAGTATAAAGAGGATGCCCAAATGATAATGAAGTATACCCGTGAACAGATGTGTAATGAATTTGGTGTTATAAAAGTTTGTCAGGGAGTTGTTGATGATCAGGGAAAATTAGTCGGTGATTTACCAGGATTCAAAGGAATTCTTATGCGCTATGTACGTCGTTTCATGGTTGATCTGTATCAGCCGGATTGTGCAGAATGGATGGCGATAAATGCTTTTCAGGCATATAACAACCGAAACTCTGACGGAGTATCCTGTACAGCTTGGCTGACAAAGACTGTGGAAGAGTATACGACCTATGTTCCTTTTACCAATTATAATAAAGATCCATTCGGTCCTTCTACAGCTGTTTCTGCTGCTTTCAACTCATATATAGGTGATAAAACAGTTCGCAAAGATGCTTTTAGAGGAATAGAAGCAGAGAATTTTGATTATTTGAAAGGCATTTATACGTTGTCGGTAGATGGTGTCGATTCTCCGGTAATGGGAGGGGATAATATGGCTGCGGCTGCGTATACGGGATATCATAATGTTGATTTCGGACCTTATTATGCCAAGAGCCTTGAATTTAGGGTTTTACCTCAAAGACCGAATAGTAAAATCGAAGTTTATTTGGATAGTCCGGATGGCGAATTGTTGGGTACGGTTACCTTACCTAATGAGCAGGAGTGGCAGACTGTTGCGTTGGAATTGTTGAAGCCTTTGGATGGGATGCGTAATATTTATTTGAAATATACCAGAGGAACGGGTGCAGCTAAATTGCAGCTCGATAATTTCCAATTTAAGCAAGAAGGATATACTTCGCAAGATATTACTGATAATGGAGGTACGCTTACCACCTCAGTAGAAGTTAGTACCAAGTTACCGGGTGTTGGTGCTGTAATTGATAATCAAGTAACTACTGCACTTGTCGGTACAGTTTCCGGAGATGCTTGGATTCAGTATCAGTCGCCTTATCCGGTGGTTCTGAAGGGGTATCTGTTGGTAGCAGCAGAAGGAACACAAGAAGGAGACCCCAAATCTTGGAAATTGCAAGCTTCCGAGGATGGGAAAAGGTGGATTGATGTGGATACTCAAAATAATCAGACGTTTGAGACACGCTATCAGAAAAAACAATATGATACTTCTGTAGTGGAGGCTTATACGTATTTCCGTTTATTTGTTTCAGATAGGCAAGGTAATGGTGATCGTTTTCAATTGGCAGAATGGCAACTGTTTGGTACGGCTTTAGCTGATAATTGTATTACTACAGATGGGGGTATGATTTCTGCACAGTATTCCGATGGCATTGAGAAACTGATTGATAAGGATGTGATTTCTACATATCGGACAAACGCTTCAGATTTCTGGGTCGAATATGAGGCAGAAGCTGCCTATACTCCTTTATTTTATAGTATCACTACTGCAGATACTCCGGAGAGTGACCCTAAGTCATGGATTCTATATGCTTCTAAAGATAGTAACACATGGATCAAAATGGATCAGAGAACCGGACAGTTGTTCCCTTATAGAGGAGCTACTTATACATATTCGTTCACCACCTCTCCTTCTACAATAGATTCTGAATATACTTATTTCAAGCTACATGTCACAGAAAATAATGGGGCATCTGATACCCGTTTAGCTGAATGGCAGTTGATGGGGAGATATGTGTCTCAGACCTTTTATAATGACATTACTGCAAATGGTGGCGAACTGACTTCTTCATTGAATGAGGCCATCAACTCGGAGACATTGAAAAGACTGACGGATAATGATGGGAATACGTTTTATACGTTTGGTGGTGATGTTGCACCGTGGATCGAATATAAATCGTCTATAGAAGTTAAATTGAAAAGTTTTTCAATCGTATCTGCTGATGAACCGGATAAAGATCCCGTCATGATTAAAGTTGAATACAAAAATGAAGGAGATGCTCGGTTCAAGAGAGCATTCAGAGGGGAAGTGGCATTTACGAAAAGGAATGAACGTGTTTATGTCTCTTGTCCTCGTGTGGTTTCCGGGCAATGTTTTCGTTTGACGATTGAGACTGTCTCCGGTGAAGGTAATGAGGCTAAAATAGCCGAATTTGAATTGTATGGTAATGGAATTCTTGCTGACGATTTAACTTCGGTAGCTACGATAACGCCTCAATATGAGAGTGAAAACCCAGAAGAGACAGCTGATAAGTTGATTGATAAAGATGTGGATTCCAAATATTGTGGTCCGTTCTCTTCTCTGTCTGCGTGGATTTGTTGTGAAGTACCAGAGCCTGTAAAAGTGAATATGTATAGTTTGACTTCCGGAAATGATAATGAAGGACGTGATCCGAGAAGTTGGGTTTTAGAAGCTTCAAATGATGGGGTGGACTGGGTGACTATCGATTCTCGTTCGAACCAGTCGTTCAGCGATCGTCAGATTACTCAATACTACACTTGCAACCAAGAAGGACAGTCCTATTCTGATTTTCGTTTGCGAGTGACAGAGAATCATGGAGAGGGTATGCTGCAGTTGTCTGAGTGGCAATTGTTTGTAGATTTGAGCGTGGGCATTGAATCCGAAACAGCTATTGAGGCTTTTGTAGATATTCGCATAATAAATAATAGATTATATATAGATGTGCCCGAAACCGCACAAGTGCAAGTCTGTGATCTTACCGGAATGTTAATACATGATGAGAAAATACAATCAGGTGTGTCTTATATCCCGATGGCAAATCTGAATGGGGGTATGTACATTGTACGGATACAACTCTCTAACCGGACTATTTCCCGGAAATTTATAAAATAAAATTACGGCATTCTATTATGTTAATCATAGTTGTAAATCAAATATCATGAAAAAACATTTTATGGGTATGGTGATGGGAGTAATGCTTTTATTTTCTCTTCCCCTTATGGCTCAAACAGGTAAAGAGTGGGACGATGTGACCGTGACCCAAGTAAACAGGGAAGTAGCGCATACGCTTTCTATTCCTTATGGCAGTGAATCGGACATAGAGAATAATTTAATGGAAGCGTCTCCCTATTTCCTGTCATTGAACGGAGTCTGGAAGTTTAAATGGGTTCCGGATCCTTCCCAAAAACCTATTGATTTTTACGTTCCTTCCTATGATGTAAGTGGTTGGGATGACATAGAGGTTCCTTCTGTGTGGCAGATGTACGGGATTCGTCATAATAAGCCTTGGGACAAACCTCTCTATGTCAATACTGGTTATCCTTTTACTTACGATCCTGTAACTTATAGTGTGATGTCCGACCGTCCTTCTGATTGGACTTATAACAACCTTATGAAGAATCCTGTGGGTAGCTATCGCCGTGAGTTTGTTTTACCTTCCGGTTGGAGTGAGAGGACTGTCTATGTTCGTTTCAATGGTGTCGGACATGGATATTATTTGTGGGTTAACGGCCAGTATGTGGGTTATTCGGAAGACTCTTATCTTCCTTCTGAATTTGATATCACCCCTTATCTTCAGTCAGGGAAAAATGTGATTGCTGCACAAGTATATCGTTTTACCAGTGGCTCTTTTTTGGAATGTCAGGACTATTGGCGTTTCACAGGTATCCACCGCGATGTCTTCCTATGGTCAGCACCTAAGACTCAGATTCGCGATTATTTTTTCACAACGGATTTGGATGATACATATATGGATGCAAGGGCACGTGTTGAAATAGATTTGAGCGGTCCTGAATTGTCTCAAGGAAAGTTGGACGTCAGAATTATGGATAAGGGCCAGATTGTGGCGGAGATGATCAAGCCGGTTTCTTCAATCCACAAGTATGTATTATATATGGATGTAACCAACCCGAAAAAGTGGAATGCCGAGACTCCTTATTTGTACGATTTGGTTTTGACGTTGAAGGACGGTACCAAGACAGTCGATATCCGTGGCGGTAAAGTGGGATTCCGCGAAGTCGGTATCCGTAAAGACGGTGCTTTATTGATCAACGGGCAGCGGATGGTATTTCATGGTGTGAACCGGCATGACCATAGTGAGATCAATGGTCGTACGGTCTCCAGGGAAGAAATGGAAAATGATATTCGTCTGATGAAGAGGCTGAATATCAATGCAGTCCGCACTTCCCATTATCCTAATAATCCATATTTTTATGAGTTGTGCGATAAATATGGAATTTATGTATTGGCGGAGGCCAATGTGGAGTGCCATGGTAATATGGGTCTTTCCCATGTGGAACAGTTTAAGAAACCGATGGTCGAACGTTCCGAGAACCATGTGAAATGGTTACGGAATCATGTCTCTATTTTTATGTGGTCCTATGGCAATGAATCCGGAAACGGTACAAATTTCGAATCTGTGGAAAAGGCGATTAAGAGCTTGGATAATACTCGTTTGACTCATTACGAGGGTAATAGTCAGTGGAGTGATGTAACCAGTACGATGTATGCCGATTATGACCATATAAAGAATATAGGTGTAGAGCGGGAGAATCAATATAAGAGTGGTCAGACTCCCCGGCCGCATATTCAGTGTGAAAGTAGTCACGCTATGGGAAATTCTATGGGCAATGTCCGTGATTTGTTTGATTTGTATGAGCATTATCCGGCCTTGACAGGTGAGTTTATCTGGGACTGGAAAGATCAGGGTTTGAAAATGGATGTTCCGGGTAAAATTGGGGAAAGCTATTGGGCCTATGGTGGAGATTTTGGTGACAAACCGAATGACGGTAATTTCTGCACAAACGGGGTTGTTTTTTCAGATTATTCGATTTCTGCGAAATCATATAATACGAAGAAGATTTATCAGCCTGTTGACTTCTCATTAAAGGAAGACAATAAGACTTTTGTCTTGAAAAATAAGTTGGCTTTTAGCTCTATCGATTATTTGAATATTGCTTATTCGGTCTTGGAAGATGGCAAAGTGATTAAAACGGGAACAATCGGTGATATGGCCATTCCTGCCGGTGGAACGATGGAAGTGGTTATCGATGCTCTTCCCGTGGATATAAGGGAGGATGCCGACTATTTTATCCGTTTCAGTGCCACTCAAAAATCAGCTACTTGGTGGGCAGAAGCGGGCTATGAGGTTGCTTCCGAACAGATTCAATTAAGAAATGCCCGGAAATCTCCTTACCGTGTGCCAGAGAAAGGAAATCTGACCGTAGAACGGACAGCGAAGGCCATAACGGTGACGGGTTCCTGTTTTAAAGCAATCTTTTCCGTAACTGAAGGTACCTTGGAAAGTTATGTTTTGAATGGTAAGTCAATCATTTGTGAGCCTCTGAAATTGAATGTATTTCGCGTACCTACTGATAATGATAAGACCCATTCTGCAGATTGGGATAATATGGGTTTGAGAAATTTGAAGGTGAAGGCCGGCACATGGGATGTGAAAGAGTCTGTGTCCAAAAATTTGGTTGATTTGAGCGTTACAAATGTGTATACTGCTACACTCCCTTATTCTTTTACGACCCAGTTTTCCTTTAAAGTAATGGATGACGGTACTATTTTCGTCAGCTCGGTGATCGACCCGGCTATAAAAAATGTCATTCTCCCCAAAATCGGTTATGTATTGGAGATGCCTGAAGGTTTTGAGAACTTTACATGGTTTGGACGTGGTCCATGGGATAGTTATGCGGACCGTAAGGAAGCTTGCTTTGAAGGTGTATACAACAGTACTGTTGCCGAACAATGGACCGGCTATGTTTTACCACAGGAGATGGGCAATAAGGAGGAGGTTCGCTGGATGGGTATTACGGATACTGCCGGTACGGGTGCCTTGTTTATCGCTCCGGAGAAGATGTCTGTTTCAGTAGCTCACTGGCGTGCAAGCGATATGTATGTCAATCGTGACAATCGAGTGAAACATCCTTATCAGATGAGTTTCAGAAAGAATACCGTCGTTTGTCTGGATGCCCGGAATCGTGCACTGGGAAATGCCAGTTGTGGACCGGATGTGAGAGAAATGTATGAATTGAAAGCCGAGAATACTATTTTCAATTTTATAATTTCTCCTATAACCGAGAAGAGTAGTAATGACCGGCTCTCGGAGCAGGGCAGAATCTCGAGTCCGGTTTGTTCTCCTGTAAAAATAGAGAAAGATACTAAAGGAAATGTTGTTTTGTCAACAACAACCGAAGGTGCCACTATTTATTATAGTGTAGATGATACGGAATTCCAACAGTACAAAGAACCAGTAAATATGGCTCAGGGTGGAACAATCAGAGCTTATTGCAATCGGGTTGGATATTTTGAGAGTATGTTGACTTCTATGGATATTAATCTTTTTGTTGATAAGTCCTTGTGGAAAATCGTTGGTTGTTCCAGCCAGCAAGGAGGAAGTGAAAAAGTTGAGAATGCGATTGACGGTGATGAATCTACGATCTGGCATACCCAATATGGGAACAGTGAGCCGGCACATCCTCATGAGATTGTGGTAGATATGGGACAGACTTACCGAGTGGATGAGTTCGTCTATCAGGGAAGGAAGGACGGTTCTAACGGCCGTATAAAAGAATATGAAATTTATTTTAGTAATAGTCCGGTTGTATGGGGATCTCCATCTGCTACAGGGCTATTTTCCGATACGCCCGATCCTCAGCATGTAAAGATCATTTCTAATCCATCTGCACGTTATTTTAAATTGATAGCTAAATCCGAAATAAATAATAAGGCGTGGACTGCTGTTGCCGAGCTGGGAATTGAAGCGTCTGCTATTGTTACTCCGATAGGAGAAGCCTGTGATAATTTACTTTCAGACCAAAAATATTATATAAAGGATATTGCTTCCGGATTGTACTTACAGTGGAAACACGATATTGGCAGTAATTATGAAGGAGAATTCTGTATTAATCCTTTAGATCGCAACAATGAAACTTTCGTGTTCACTTTTTCTAAAGTAGACGGTTTTACTTCTTTTTATAATCTTCGAGTTGGTAGTAAATATATGAATAAAGGTGAAGGCGGTTGGAGGTGTGGTATTGGTATGGTAACCGATAATAAAGACGGGTGGATACAGTTGGAGACACAGGATGATTGTACATTTAAAATGCGTGGAATGTGGCAAATATCTAAATATTTCAATTTTGATAACCATACGGAAGGTTCATATATTTATTCTGATAAATCGGACGGTGCACTTCTGAAGTTAGAAAAATTCGGTGAAGTTAGCATTATTCCGGTGACTGATATTCCCGGAATTTCTGTTTATCCGGCTATTTCCAATGGTGAGATTGCCGTATGTACTCCGGGTAAAGCGGTAATAAAAGTGATGAATGTGGGTGGTTACATATTGGCTGACTATCAATCGGAAGGCAAGCTTACGATTGGGATGAATTATACTGATGGAGTGTATCTGGTCGGGGTGGAAACAGAGAACATTCCTCGGATGGCTACCTATAAAGTTATGCTATGTAGATAAATATTTGTTAATCCTATTTATTAATTAAATCGAATCGGAAAATGAGAAAATTACTCTTTTTTTATTTATGTTAGTTTTATCTTTACCCGGTCAGGGGAAAGATATACGTATTTTAGCTATTGGTAATAGCTTTTCGGAGGACGCTATCGAACAGTATCTATATGAACTGGCTCTTGAAGGTGGTGATAACTTGATTATCGGGAATGCTTATCGGGGTGGCCAAGGGTTAGAATCCCATTGGAATGTGGTTGTTAATAATGATGCGGCTTTTGAGTATCGGAAGGTAGTTGATGGAAAAAAAACGAATAATACCAATAGAACCCTCGAAGCGTGTGTGAAAGATGAACCATGGGATTATATAACCTTTCAACAAGTAAGTCAAGATTCGGGAAGACCAGAAACGTATGAACCTTATTTAGGCAATTTACTGGATTATGTGAAAGGGATTGTTACTAATAATAATGTGAAATTCGGATTACATCAGACATGGGCTTATGCAAAGAATTCTACTCATGGTGGGTTTGCTAACTATGGTAATAATCAGCAGACGATGTACCAGGCAATCGTGGATGCTGTAAATCAGGCAAAAAAGAATCATAGTGAAATTAGTTTTATAGTTCCTTCCGGTACGGCTATTCAGAATGGTCGTACAAGTTTTATAGGGGATAACTTCAATCGTGACGGATATCATCTTGATTACGGGATGGGACGTTATACTGCGGCCTGTACATGGCTTGAAATTATAACCGGACAGAGTGCTGTGGGGAAAACTTATAAGCCCTCGGCTGTAAACGATGTTGTGGCTATGGTTGCTCAACAGGCTGCTCATGCGGCTGTAGAATCACCTGATAAGGTGACATCATTAGAGAATATAGGTTATGAGGGCGATAATACAGTGGTGCCTGTAAAACCGGTTAATGTGAATTTTGGATCAGTCAGTGAATCTGCATTGTGGAATAATATTTCTTCTTCCAGTAAATCTGTTTTCGGTTTAAAAGATATGGATGGAAATGATACCCAGATCGTAACGATATTGGACGATGAATTTAACGGAACTAATGGAGAAGGGGTCCAACAAACGACTACCGTGCTTGATATGCCTGCAGATGTAGCCAAAAGTTGCTGGTGGGGATACGCCGAAGGGAATTTTGAAAACAAGCCTCAGCAGCCTACCGGTGGATTTATATTTTTTCATTTAAATAAAAATCTTGTGTATGATTTCTGTATTTTCGGTTCTCGTAAAGGAGCTACCGATAATCGGGAAACTACCTACACATTAACAGGGGAGAATACCCGAATCGGTTATCTGAACACTGCCGGAAACGGAACGGAAACCGTTACTATTAAAGGCGTACGTCCTACTGCAAACGGAGAAATCAGGCTGACTGTCAGTCCTGGTGAAAATAACAATCATAAAAATAAATTTTATTATATCAATGCTTTGCAGATAGTAGCTAAAGAACCGGGAAGTGAAGTATTGGTTGATGAAATTTCGGATGTTCGTGATTTATTGAAAATGGATCCGGATATTAATTATGTGTTGACTGCTGATATTGATCTTACCGGAGTGGTGTTGGACGAATGTGTATTAGATAGCTATTACGGTACATTAGATGGACAAGGACATATTATTTACGGATTGACTATCGATAAGAGTGATTCCGGAGAACTTGGCCTGTTCAGGCACCTTAGGGGCGCTACTATCAAGAATTTAGGTATCGAAAGAGCTTCTATTTTAGGTAATAGTAATATTGGTGCTTTGGCTGGACAGAGCCATGGTGCAGTTATCGAGAATTGTTATGTTGCTAATAGCAGTATATCAGGTCGTGATCATGTCGGTGCTTTGATCGGACAGATGGAAGGTAATGAAGGAGTGGGTAGCCAGATTAATAATTGTTATGCAGCTGCCAATGTTTATTCTCGCGAGTTCCAGGCCGGTGGTCTTGTCGGTACATCTGCTGCAGGGGCCGGAAGTATTCGGAATTCTTATTTTTCCGGACGGGTAGAAGTTGTAAATCAGCGTATTGGAGGAATTTTGGGGTTACAGGATAGTGATGACGTACTTACAATTGAAAATTGTGTCAATTTGGCCGCTCAGTTGCAATGTGATCAGATTTATCGTATAGCCAGTACACGTGACGGTAAATCTGTATTGAATAATAATTATGCTTTGAATACGTTGCCTGCACCAAATGGTAATGATGCCCAGAAAGGAATTGATGTTACTGCTGAGAGGGTTAAACAAGAAGTATTTTATTCGGAAGATTTGAAGTGGAATTTTGATGATGGTTCTTGGAAATGGATAGACGGACTTTATCCGGTTTTGGCATGGCAGAAGGAGGCTGAAACGACTACTTCTCTGATTTATTTGAGTCAGTCTATACCAGTTTTGTCTTTAAGAAAGGGAAGTAGCATCGATCTGAGCCAATATTATGCTTCCGGACATGGAGGTATTTTATCATATTCATGTGCAAATAGTAAAGTGAAGCTGGATGGAAGTATTATATCTGTAACAGAAGACGTTGAGATAACCGATCTGGAAACTGTTACCGTATCTGTTTCTGTGTCTGGTTTTAAAGCTGCGGAGATTAGTATTTCCATTATACCGGACATCATACCGGTTGCTACGGCAGAAGATTTTATTTCAAGAATAACTGCTGCAACAGATGGCAGTTTCAAATTGACAGCCGATCTGGACTTTGCAAATGTTTCATTTAATGGTATTGAAAACTTCTCAGGAAAACTGGATGGTGACGGACATATTATAAAGAATCTGAATATTCAACGTGCCGGAGAAGGGAAATTAGGCTTATTCCTGTCGACTATCGGTGCTGAGATAAAAAATTTGGGTATTGAAAATTCTGTGATCGGTACTAAAGAAAACAAGCACATCGGTAGTTTTATCGGCGAAATGAATGGTGGTAATATTGATGGATGTTATGTCGGTAATAGCCGTATTGTTGGCAAAGATCATGTTGGAGCGTTAGTTGGTCAGTTGAATTCCGGAGCTTTAATGAGCAATTGTTATTCAACAGCATATGTACAAACTACAGGCTGGCAGGCTGGTGGTTTGGTTGGATCTATAAACAACGCTACTATTGATAAAAGTTATTTTTCCGGTGTCGTTGTGGGCAACTGGAATAGGACAGGCGGTATTGTAGGTTTGAAAAATGGTGGAGATGAAACCGGTAATTCTGTGAAGAACAGTGTGAATCTGGCTTCTTATATATTAGGTGCCGATTCTCCCAAACGGGTTGTAGGAGATGGAGGAATAAAAGTGGAGAATAGTTATTCTTTGCTTTCTACCCGCATTGGTAAGAATGTGGTAGAAGCTGTTACGATTATCAGTGAAGATGTAATCGGGCAGGATGGAGCTGACATTTCCTTGCAACAGGCTCGAACTGCTTCTTTCTATGCCGAGACATTAAAATGGGATATGGAAAGCACGTGGATTATTCCATTGGATGGTGAGTCTTATCCTGTTTTGAAATGGCAGTTAGAGAGAGAGAGTAAAATTCAGACAGGGCTTTATGTCGGGATAGAAGTTCAGCCGGCTCAGATTACAGAAAGATTATATCTCTCAATGGATAGTTATGTCTTACCACAGTTTATTTCAACGAATGGTCTCACACTGTCATTATTGTCGGATAATACGAAAGTTGTTACTATTGAAGAACAAACGTTGACTCCTGTTGCTATCGGCTCATCTGTTGTAGCAATGGAAACAGTGAAAGGGATTGACGATCGGTTTGAAATTACTCCGGTAACCTATATTTGTAAAGTGATTCCTGCGGAGGGAGTTGTTGAAATAACGACAGCGGACGATTTGTTGACTATCGATAATTTCCCTACCCGTGATTATGTATTGACAAATGACATTGATTTGGCAAATACTACTTTTAATGGTTTATGTTCTGAAGAGAATCCGTTTACAGGTACATTTGACGGTAACGGCTATATAATAAAAGGGTGGAATTTTAATGATTCGAATGTCGGAACGATGGGATTATTCAAAAGAATGGACGGTGCTGTGATTAAGAATCTCGGTATGACCGGTGTTGCTATTGTCGGTGGTGATAATACAGGTGCATTGGTGGGTATTGCAGATGGAGGAAAGATAGAACGCTGCTATGTCAGCAACAGTAACATTGAAGGAGGAGACCGTGTTTCGGCAATTGCTGCCCGTGTTTCGGCTGGTGTGATAATCGAAAACTGTTACGCAGCTCAATGTACAATTAAAGCAAGGACTCATCAGGCCGGTGGTATCTCTGCTGCTTCCTTTGATGGTGGTGCGACTATTAGCAACTGTTATTTTGATGGAACTATTACGAGCCAGTTCGGTCATGTAGGTGCTATACTCGGATTAATAGACCGTGACGGTGAGATTACAATTCAGAATTGCTTGAATTTGGCAACCTCTATTGCAGGCGGGCATCGTTTCCGCATTGGAAATTGGGGAAATAGAGCATCGATGGCTCATTTTATTAACAATTATTCTATTGGTACTACAGTTTCAGTCGGTGGTGGTTGGGAAAGTACGGATGACCGTAATGGGACGGATCTTTTCGATGATGCCGATGCTAAATCTTTAGAATTCTATAAAGAAACGCTTGGATGGGATTTTGACAAAATTTGGAAAATAGCAGAAAATGAGGGTTATCCTGTGTTTAGGACTAAAGATGACCCGGTAGGTATGGTTACCGAAAAAACTTTAGAAAATATTACTGTTTATTCTATAAGTGGTGGTATCGAAATGATTGCTTCACAAGCGGTTCAAATAAATATTTATGCTATTGACGGCCGTCTGGTACGTTCTGTTATGCTGAATGAAGGACGTAATTCGATAACAGGAATCGCTCCCGGTCTGTACCTTGTAAATAGAACCAAGGTAATTGTGACGGACTAACTAACTTACATGTTTGATACTTTTATTAGATCCGGGTGGATGTGGCCATCCGTCCGGATCTTTTATTTAATATTGTAATATTATGAATACATTATTACAGAGAATTCCTCTTTTATCGGTGTTGTTTTGGGGGATTGCAACCCAGGCGGCACAACTTCCTATTATCTTGGAGGCCGAAGATGCAAAATTATTTGGTGAGCTAAAAGTTGAACAAGTTTCCGGTTTTTCCGGAAATAAGTATGTTCATGATTTTCATATAAATTCCGATTCCTATTATTTGTATGAGAATATAGAAGTGGACCAAGCCGGGACGTATGAGTTAAAAGCATTTACTACAGGTACAGCTCGTCCTTTTTATATTGAAGTAAATGATTATGAACGAATCGTTTTACGTACAAGCGACTCTCCAGATTGGAATGCACCTCCTACATCGGTTTCTTCTGCATATATCTATTTGGATGCCGGTACTAATGTCATAAAAATGGGTACCGAATTTGAAAATGGCCCCAATATTGATAAATTTGAAATTCATGCTACCTCTGTGAAAATAGAGAAGCCTCGTAAAGTTACAGTTGCTTTTCCGTATGATTTTACGGATGAGGCTGAGATTATGGCAGAGCATTCAAATGCTACTTTGGCTTTTCTGACAGATAATAATGAAAATACTTTTTATGAAGTATCGGGAATTACTGAAACAACAATAACGGTAGATTGTAAAGAAGATAAGGTACTTACGGGTATGCTGCTCTATGCTGGTAGAGGGGTGGACGTAACTAAATGGAAAGTAGAATATTCAAAGGACGGTCAGACATGGAGACAGTTTAGGCCTGCCTCTACTCGGATGATAGGGATGGGAGATATGGCACTGTTTACATACAACCGTGTTGTAACAAGCAGCACCTATAGTGCGCGTTATTATCGACTTACAGCTACCGGAACTGATAACATACGGATTGCTGAATGGCAATTGTTTGGTTACGCTTTTGATACAGCGGGTAAGAAACCTTATTTCCCTGCAGATGTGACAGAGGGGCTGAATTTGGAAAAGCAGATTTCCGGTTATCCGGAAGGGGGGACAAATGAAGGGATTATGCAATTGTTTGATAAACAATTGACAACAAAATATTGTGCATTGGGTACGAGTTTTTATGTGCAGTGTGTGTTGGATAAAGCTTATCGTTTTAATTCTTATACGGTGACGTCTGCCAATGATGCTTCTGAGCGTGATCCTAAATTATGGAGTTTAAGTGGTTATAATCCAGAAGAAGGATGGATTGAATTAGATGAACGGAGAGATTTTAATTTTCCTGGGCGATACACCACTATGAAATTTCAGATAGATTCGGAAAAGGAGTTCACTGCTTTTCTGTTGGAAGTTTCGAGCGTACATGCCGGTGACCGAGTGCAATTGGCTAATTTACAGGTTTTCGGTGAACCGACGGGTGGTCCTGCTGTAGCTCCGGAAGTACCGTCAACACCTTCTACAGATCCGCGGGAGCGTGCTTCCGAATTAGTCCGTTTGATGACAAAAGGTGAAAAATTATCGTATGTAGGTGGTGTTGACTGGATGTATACGAAAGCTATTCCCCGTCTGGGCATTCCTCAAATGAAGATGTCTGATGGCCCTCAAGGAGTAGGTACTTGGGGAAATTCGACGGCTTATCCTTGTGGTATTTGTTTGGCATCTACTTGGAATGAGGATTTGGCGCATTCATATGGAGAGGCTTTGGCGCTTGATTGCCGTTCACGAGGGGTGAATATATTGTTGGGACCGGCAGTTAATATTCATCGTGCTCCTATGTGTGGACGTAATTTTGAATATATGGGTGAAGATCCGTACCTGACCTCCCGTACGGCAGTAGGATATATCAATGGGCTACAGGCAAATGGGGTAATGGCTGTTATCAAACATTTTACGGCTAACTTTCAAGAATATGACCGGAACTATATAAGTTCGGATATTGATGAGCGGACATTAAATGAAATATATTTTCCTGCTTTTAAAGCTGCGGTGCAGGAAGCCAAAGTAGGAAGTGTGATGAGTAGTTATAATCTTTTGAACGGTACGTGGACTACGCATCACCCTTGGTTGCTTCGTACCGTATTGCGTGATCAATGGGGATTTGACGGTATTCTGATGTCCGATTGGGGATCTACTCATTATTGCTTACCTGCTGCTCAGGGCGGATTGGATCTGGAAATGGCAGGTGGTGAGAAAATGAATCCTGACAGTTTGCGCTATTTCATCAACCGGGGTGATTTGGATATGAATGTGATTGATGAAAAAGTACAACATATACTTCAAACGATGATAAAATTCGGATTTATGGATAATGAACAACTGGATTCCAGTATTCCCGAAGATAATCCGGCTTCTGTAAAGACAGCTTTGGATGTGGCCCGTGAAGGTATGGTCCTTTTAAAAAACGAAGAGAACCTTTTGCCCTTAAAAGCAGATAAAATAAAAAAGGTAGCCGTTGTCGGTCAGAATGCTTTGCGTTATCTCACCGGAGGTGGTAGCGGGCGAGTTACACCTATCCATTACGTGAGTTTTTATGAAGGTATTAAAGCAGTCGGTGTACAGAAAGGTGTTGAGGTGAAATATATAGATGAATATGATCATTTGGATGATGATGTATATGTGGCATCCGGTTCTGATGAACACGGTTTTAACGGAGAGTACTTCAATAATACTGATTTGTCAGGTGCTCCGATTGCTACGAAAGTGGATGCCAATATAAACTTTAATTTCCAGAACGGTACGGGAGTCGAGGGAATTGGTACTTCTAATTATAGTGTACGTTGGACAGCAGAATTGCGACCAATGGAAGACGGAGAATATGTTTTCCATCTTGGTGGTGATGATGGTTTTCGGTTATATATTGATGATAAAAAGGTTATTGATGATTGGAATCCCGGTCAAGAAAGATATAAGACTTACGAGATGAGGTTGTCTGCAGGCAAAACCTATGCAGTCAAAATAGAATATTATCAGGGGACGGGTGCCGCTATTATTGATTTTTATTGGACGAAAGTGGGCGCAGATGATTACTTTCAAGCAAGTTTGAATGATGTAGACGTGGTAATTGCATGTTTTGGACATGACTCTGGCAGTGAAGCAGAAGGCGGGGATCGTACTTTTGCTTTACCTTCTAAACAAAAAGAGTTGATCACGAAAGTCATATCGAAGACTACCACTCCTATTGTCGGTGTGGTTACTGCCGGTGGTAATGTGGAAATGCAATCTTGGATACGGCATTTGGATGGGTTGTTATGGGCATGGTATCCTGGGCAGGAAGGTGGAACGGCTTTGGGAGAGATTTTATTCGGTGACATAAATCCGTCAGGAAAATTACCTGTGACATTTGAAAAGCGCTGGGCTGATAATCCGACTTATAATAGCTATTATGATTCGGATAATGACAAACATGTAGAGTTTACCGAGGGTATATTTATGGGGTATCGCGGGTATGATAAATCCGGAAAAACGGTACAATATCCTTTTGGGTATGGGCTCTCCTATACGACATTTAATCTGTCACAGATGACTGTAGAGCCTGCAATAGGTGCCGATGCTATTTTGAAAGTAATATGTGAACTAAAAAATACAGGGGATGTTGCCGGCGCACAAGTGGTGCAATTATATGTAGGTAAAAAAGGGGAGAGTAAGGTAGAACGTCCTTTGAAGGAGTTAAAGGCTTTCAAAAAGGTATACTTGAAACCGGGTGAATCGCAGAAAGTAGAATTCTCTTTATCGGAGGATGCTTTTTCTTACTATGATGTGGATCAAGTTTCTTTCGTTGTAGACGAAGGTAGTTATGATATAAGCGTAGGCTTTTCTGCAGATGAATTGCTATTGAAAGAAGAAGTAGTGATAAAGAAGCCTACAGGTCTCCAATCGGATATTTTCGTTGATAAGACTTACTTACTTCCTACTGTAGTGGAAGCAGGTGAGTCTGTGAACATCAGTTTTGGCATTGTTGCCAAGGCCGATGTGTACAATACTTCGGGAGTATTAAAGGCCAATCTTTACAATACGGATCGTATTCCTACTACAGGTTTAACACAAGGAATGTATGTTGTCCACATGTGTGTTAATGATAAAAAGATAAATGGAAAATTTATTGTAAAGTGATATTGGCATCGGATGAGTAAATTAAAAATAGTGTGTTATATCTTAAATTATGAACCCCAAAAAAAAATGTTATGAGAAAACTATTAACTTTATTTTTATGCCTGTTTACTCTGATAGCTAAAGCTGAAGAGTTTTCTAAAATTTATGTGGTAGGTGCTGCTTTTGACTGTGGCTGGACTGCTGAAAAAGCTTATTTGATGGATGATGAGGGTAACGGTATTTTTACATGGACCGGAAAAATGAAACGCAATGATTTTAAATTTTTGCTGAAAACCAATCCGAATGATATATGGATTGACTGTTTGAATGCCGAAGTGGCGAATGAAGCTGTTGTGATCGGAAAAGAACATAAAATCCGGCATGTCGAAAATTCTCGTGTAACTAATGATGATTATAAATTTATCATGAATGACGAAGGATCGTTCAAGATTACGATCGATACCAGAAAAATGACTATGATTGTGACACCGGACGATTTGATTTCTGTTTCAGCTCTGGATGGTCGTGGAAAAAGAATCGTGAATATTTATTCGTGCAGTGGGAAAGCAAGTGATTCGGAGAATGCTTATAAATTGTTGTTAAATAAGGATGAAATAAACAATAATAAGAGTAATAAATGGGCGTATAAAGGTGATGATCCTTGGGTAATATTCTCTTTACCTGCTATTTATTCTATCAATAAATTTGGCTTTCGCGATGGAAGAATTTTAGAGACGGGAAGTGATGTCTATAATCTTCCGGAATATAAAGTATATGTTAGTATTACCGGAACAGCAGAGGCTGATTGGACAGAGATTATTCATGAGACTAATGTTGGTGATCTGGATACAAAAGTGAAACGGATTACTCCGGTAGAAGCGCGTTATATTAAGTTTGTACCGGTAAAAGATACCAGGGATTCTTATGTACGTATTTATGGTGTAGACATTTACGGATCATATGTCCGGCCACTGAATGAAGAAATAGTCAGTACAGGGAAAACGATAGTCGATTATCATAATAGTTGGAGTAATCGGGAAACACCGGCTAATATTATCGATGGAAATACAGATGCTGTCGATGGAGAAGATGCTAATAACCCTTGGGCTTTCGGAAAAAAAGAAGGTACGGATGGCTGGGTTGTGATCGACCTGGAGCAGGAATATGAAATCAATAAGTTCGCGTTGATCGATAGTGAAGAATGGTTGACAGGATATAAAGTATATGCATGCAGCTTTGCCGGTACGGATGAAGATTGGAAATTGGTTTTCGATGGAACGTTTGAAGCGATGCAGGTGCGTAAAGAAGGTGTACCGGCAGAACCTTTTGCCAGCCGTTTCCTGAAATTGGAAATTCCTTCGGAGTATCAAAAAGGATTGGCGCGTATCCGTGAATTCGAGGTTTATGGAAAACCGGCTGTTCAACCGGAAATCATATCTAATAATGCGGATCTGAAAGCTGCCTATGAATTAGCTTTATGGACAGTGAATATCAATACGACTCAAAATGGTATTCTGAATGCGGGAGCCCGTTATGATGGAAACTGGACACGCGATCTGTCTATTAATGTATGGAACGGTTTTCCGTTGTTACAGCCGGAAATCTCGAAGAATTCATTATTGCATTTATTGGAAGATAACGAACAAGAGTACATCGGTGCAGAATATTGGGATAAGATAATTTGGGTAAAAGGTGCTTATATGTACTATCAGATGACTGGCGATAAAGAGTTTTTGAACCAGATATTGAAGAGTGGGGTAAACACCATTCATCAGTTGGAGGAAATGAAGCGTGATAATAACCCTGTATATGATTCTCAATACGGGCTGTTTACAGGTCCTTCTGTATTTAATGATGGTATTGCCGGATATGAAGAGCCTGTATGGTCCGGTGATTCTAAGGGGGGAGCAGTTGTCAGTCATCCGGCACATAATAAAATAAACACATAGCGAAAAAGTAAATTTGGGCAAAGCGTAGCGAATTAGCT
>CAJJNP010000015.1 GCA_905193145.1 uncultured Odoribacter sp.
ATAGAAAAAGATATGAAGCAGAAATCTGACATAGGCTTGATAGGTTTGGCTGTAATGGGCGAGAATCTTGCTTTGAATTTTGAAAGTAAAGGTTTTACGGTATCTGTATATAATCGAATTCATCCGGGAAGGGAAAATGCGGTGGATCGTTTTGTTAATGGACGTGGGGCAGGCAAGAATTTTCGACCTGCATATTCCGTCAAGGAGTTGGTGGAATCTCTTGAGCGTCCGCGGAAGGTGATGATGATGATACGTGCCGGTGAGCCTGTTGATGAAATGATTGGGCAATTGGTTGAGTTTTTGGAACCGGGAGATGTAATTATAGATGGTGGAAATTCTGACTTTAGAGATACAGAACGTCGGGTGAAACAAATGGAAGAGAGAGGGTTGCTTTATGTCGGTACGGGTATCTCCGGAGGTGAAATTGGTGCATTGACCGGTCCGTCGGTAATGCCTGGAGGTTCTCCTGCAGCTTGGCCTTTAGTGAAGAATCTGCTGCAAAGTGTGGCTGCTCATTTGGAGGATGGTACACCTTGCTGTGAATGGATTGGTTCAGGAGGAGCCGGGCATTATGTAAAGATGGTTCATAATGGAATTGAGTATGGTGATATGCAGCTGATAGCTGAAAGTTATGCTATGTTGCGTAATTATTGGCAGTTGGATAATGATGAGATTGCGGATGTTTTTGCGGAATGGAATCAGGGTGAGTTAGATAGTTATCTGATGGAGATTACTTCTGAGATTTGTCGCCGCAAGGAGGCGGATGGCAGTTGGTTGCTTGAGCATATCCTGGATGCCGCCGGTCAGAAAGGCACCGGAAAGTTGACGGTGGCAGCAGCTTTGGATGAAAGTGATCCGTTGACATTGATAGCAGAGGCTGTCAATGCTCGTTTTCTTTCTGCAATTCGAGATGAACGTATACAGGCTGCATCGTTATATAAGAAGGAAGAGGCTGTTCCTCAGACAACTGTTCCTACAGAGACATTGCGTCATGCTCTTTATGCTTCTAAGCTGATTTCTTATGCACAGGGTTTTTCGTTGTTGCGTAGAGCTTCTTTGCATTATGGGTGGAATCTGGATTTAGGAATGTTAGCTCGTATATGGAGGAAAGGATGTATTATCCGTTCTGTCTTTTTGGGACAGATAACGCGTGCGTATGAAGTTGCTCCATCTTTGGAGAATTTATTGTTCGATGATTTTTTCCGGGCACGAATCCAGGAAGCGTTGCCTGCTTGGAGACAGGTGGCTGCTATTGCAATAACCACAGGAATTGCAGCTCCTTGTATGGTCTCCGGGTTGGCTTATTTTGATGGATTGTGTACAACAAATTCTTCTGCAAATATTATTCAGGCTCAGCGAGATTATTTTGGAGCCCATACGTATGAACGCATCGATGCTCCTCGGGGACAGTTCTTTCACACGGATTGGAATGAAACAGGAGGAAGTGCATCTAGAATTTATAATGTATAGAAAATGAATGTTGGTAATTTATTAATAATGGTGTAGATATGACAAAACCGGAAAACCAGATATTAGTGATTTTTGGAGCCTCAGGTGATTTGACAAAACGTAAATTATTGCCTTCGCTCTTTGAATTGTTTGATCGCAACCTTTTGCCAGAGCATTTTGTGATTTTGGGTGTCGCTCGTACAGCTTTTTCAGACGAAGAGTTTCGTTCTGCGCAAAAAGAAAATTTAAAGCAGTTCCTGAAAGGTGAGAAACCAACAGACGAACGATTGGATGCCTTTTTAAATCAAGTGTATTACCTTGGTTTTGATACAGACAAGGTAGAGGAGTATCATTTATTGGCCGAGAAAGTAACTACGTTGCGCGCTTTACATGATATCCCAGATAGGCTTCTTTATTACTTGGCTATTCCGCCACAAAAATATGCAATTGTTGCATCGGCATTGAAAGAGAGTGATTTGCATCAGGCGCAAGATGTAAATGGTTGGAGACGAATAATTGTTGAAAAGCCTTTTGGAAGTAATTTGCAGACGGCACAAGAGCTTAATCGTCAGCTTTGTTCTATTTTTGCTGAAGATGATATCTATCGTATAGATCATTTTTTAGGCAAAGAGACGGTACAGAATATTCTTGTTTTACGTTTTGCCAATCAGATTTTTGAATCGCTTTGGAATCGCAATTATATTGATTCGGTTGAGATATATGCCCAAGAAAAGTTGGGTGTAGAGAATAGAGGAAAATATTATGAAGGGGCAGGTGCTTTGCGTGATATGGTGCAAAATCATTTGATGCAATTGATGGGATTTGTTGCCATGGAAGCTCCGGCTGCTTTTGATGCAGAACTGATGCGTGATGAGGTAGCAAAGGTTTTTCGTTCTTTGCATCCGTTATCTCCGGCTGATGTGGTTCGTGGCCAGTATACTTCTGGGCAAGTTGGTGAGCAGCAATTGCCAGCTTATCGAGAAGAAAAAGGTGTATCAGCGTCGTCAACGACTGAAACTTACGTGGCAATGCGTTTTTATATCGATAATTGGCGTTGGGGTGGTGTACCTTTTTATTTTTATACGGGTAAGAGAATGGCTGCGGCCAGGTCTGAGATTGTGATTCATTTCAAGAATGTCCCTCACCATTTGTTTAATGGAATGTGTACTTACGGTTCATGTAATCAGTTGGTTTTGAAAGTGGATTCTCCGGAGAGTATTTCATTGAAATTTGGTTTGAAAGTACCGGGTTCCTTTTTTGAGGTGAAGCAGGTGAGTATGGATTTTGCCTATAATTCATTGTGTAATACTTATATTGCTACAGCATATGAGCGTTTGCTTTTGGATGCAATGCAGGGCGATTCTACACTTTATACCCGAACCGATGCGTTGGAATTGAGTTGGCGTTTTATTGATCCGATACTTGAATATTGGGCGAAATATCCGGAACGTGGTTTGACTTATTATGCTGCTGGTAGTGAGGGACCGGAAGAGCGTAAGTGGCTTCTTCAACGTCGCCTTGCAGGAATGGATACATTGTAACAAAAAAGCCACCTTTCAAGGTGGCTTTTAGCTCCTCAGGTAGGACTTGAACCTACGACCTACGGATTAACAGTCCGCCGCTCTAACCAACTGAGCTACTAAGGAATGTTGCTTTTGAGTGTCTGATAACTTGGCTCCTCAGGTAGGACTTGAACCTACGACCTACGGATTAACAGTCCGCCGCTCTAACCAACTGAGCTACTAAGGAATTTCCCTCAAAAGCGATGCAAAGATAGGTGCTTTTTTGAAACCTGCAAAATTTTGAGCGAAAAAATATCGATAAAAATGATTTTTTTCTTGGAAAATATGGTTGGAAGATTCTTGGAAATATGCTCGATATGCAGCAAATTTGCTGAAAATTAAATTGATTGACTATGGATTATTTTAAGGAAGTGAATCTGGCTGTCACCATTTGTGACAAGGATGGTAAGATTATAGAAATGAATGATAAGTCCCGTAAGACCTTTTTGAAGCCTGGACGTGAAGATTTGATTGGTAAGAATGTCTTGGATTGTCATCCGGAACCGGCTCGGTCTATGTTGGCAGATATGTTAAAGAATCCGCGCACAAATGCCTATACAATAGAAAAAGAAGGTGTAAAAAAGCTGATTTATCAGACTCCTTGGTATGAAAATGGTGAATTCATGGGATTTATGGAGCTTTCAATGGAAATACCATTTGAGATGAAGCATGCGATAAGGACTCCAAAGAAATAATTTTGTTAATTTTGCATTCGACATTATTTATATCATCTAAGAATTGGGATTATGAGAGTATTATTATTGGGAGGAGGAGGACGTGAGCATGCCTTGGCATGGAAAATAGCACAAAGTCCGCAGTTGGAAAAATTATATATCGCACCAGGTAATGCTGGTACGGCTGCGCTAGCTGAAAATGTTGGTATTGCTGTTACAGATTTTAAAGCAATAGCAGATTTTATTGCAGAGAAGAAAATTCAATTGTTGGTGGTAGGACCGGAAGATCCGTTGGTAGAGGGAATTCGTGATTTCTTACAGGCAGATAGTCGTTTTGCAGAATTGATGATTGTGGGACCAGGTAAAGATGGTGCAATACTGGAAGGTAGTAAGGATTTTGCCAAGCAGTTTATGCGGCGTCATGGAATTCCTACTGCGGGATATATGACTGTGACTTCAAATAATATCGCAGAAGGACAACAATTTCTAACCACTTTAAAGCCTCCTTATGTACTAAAGGCTGATGGTTTGGCTGCCGGGAAGGGAGTGTTGATTATTAATGACTTGAAAGAAGCACAAGATGAGCTGAAGGAGATGTTGGATGGAAAGTTCGGAAAAGCAAGTTGCCGCGTGGTGATTGAAGAGTTTTTGCATGGGATCGAGATTTCTGTTTTTGCAATAACAGATGGTAAAGATTATAGGATCTTGGGCTCTGCTAAAGACTATAAACGAATCGGCGAGGGTGATACAGGATTGAATACGGGTGGAATGGGAGCCGTTTCTCCAGTTCCGTTTGCTGATGCTGAATTTAATAAGAAGGTGGAAGAACTGATTGTGCGTCCTACTGTGGAAGGGTTACGGAAAGATGGTATTGACTATCGTGGTTTTATTTTCTTTGGTTTGATGAATGATGGTGGTAATCCTGCTGTTATTGAGTATAATGTGCGTATGGGGGATCCTGAAACAGAGGTCGTGATGCCGCGTTTGAAAACAGATATTCTTGAGTTGTTCGCAGCTACGTCAACCGGTCGTTTGGCAGAAGCTGCATTTGAATTGGACGAACGTTATTGTACAACAGTGATGTTGGTTGCAGGTGGATATCCTGGCTCTTATGAAAAAGGTAATGTTATTACAGGATTGGAGAATGTAAAAGACAGTATCGTTTTCCATGCAGGCACAAAATTGACTGATGGGCAAGTCTTGACTAATGGAGGCCGTGTTATGGCAGTCAGTTCTTATGGAACGACTATGGAGGAGGCTCTTGCTTTGTCGTATAAGAATGTAGAGCATCTCAAATTCAAGGATATGAATTTCCGTCGTGATATCGGACAGGATTTGTTGAAATTGGTTCGTTGATATTTTTTGATTGATTATAGATGAATAAATTTTTACAATCCAAGAGTCTATATATGCTTTTTATATTGCCGTTCATAGTAGCGGCAATTACTTTGTTAAGTAAGTGGGTGCCGGGACATCAGATAGCAAGTGTTCCGGTACATGGCTGTATAGACATTGCTTTTATCCATTCGTTAAACGAGACATGGCAATCTGTCATAGGTGGTGTTGTGATGCTTGGTGTGGCATATATGATTTTTTTGATTAGTAATATTTTTAAATTGCTGTATCAACGAACGACCTTGCCTTCTTTGCTATATATCTTGTTGACTTCGGGTATTATGGTAAGTATTGGATTTAATTATCTGCTAATCGCTGTTTTTATTGTTGGCCTTGCAGTGGCGTGCTTGCAGTCTGCGATTTACAATACAAAAAATAATGCCTCTCTTTTTGATTTTGGAGCATTGATGATGTTGGCAGTAGCGATTTATCCTAAGTTTGTTCTTTTGTTGATATGGGCTTTGTGTGCAGTGCTTTTCTCCGGACGTTCAACGATTAAGGATGTAATGGCTTTGCTTGTTGGATTTTGTGCGCCTGTCATTTTTGTCGTTTTTTATTATTATTGGACTGATTCGTTGGCAATGTTGCCCGGGCGGTTTATGACAAGCCTTACAATAGGCAATTATATTCATCATTTGCCTACGGTGGAGATAATACGTTTGTGCTTGTTGTTTATGTTGCTGATGGTTGCCTTGTTGCATTTCTTTTTGAAATATTCGGCAATGATGGTTTATCAGCGTAGGGGAATGACCTCTTTGGTCTCGATGTTATTATTTCTGATTGTTACTTTGGTTGCCGTACCGGGTAATTATTATGATTTTATGTATATGCTGGCTTTCCCGCTGGTTTTTATTTATTCGCATTATTTTATTGTCCAGCGGGTGAAGATGGTAAATGATTTGATGTTTATTCTGTTGCTTTGTGCTTGTTTTCTTAGTTATTTTATCTGATAAAGGTCAGTAGTTCGCCTCGGCTGTCTGAAGGGAATTCTCCTCGGTCATAAACTATAATTCCGTTGACTATTGTGGTACGTACCTGATAGTGGAAAGTTTGTCCTTCCAAGGGAGACCAGCCGCATTGATAGAGGATATTCTCTTTGCTCACTGTCCAGCTATTCTTTTGGACGATGCAAATATCTGCTTTATAGCCTTCCCGTAAGAAACCACGTCCTTCAATGCGGAATAGTCGGGCTGGAGCGTGACACATTCCTTCAACGACTTTTTCGTATGTAATTTCGCCTCGTTCTGCTAATTCCAGCATGATGGTGAGGGAATGCTGGACCAGGGGTCCTCCGCTTGCAGCTTGTGTGTATGAACCGCTCTTGTCTTCGATGGTGTGAGGAGCATGGTCTGTTGCGATAATATCCAACACACCTTCATTCACTCCTTTTAATAGTGCCAGACGGTCATTCTCCGTTTTTATTGCAGGATTCCAGCGCACGAAATTTCCTTTTTCACGATAGGCTTCATCATTAAACCATAAGTGATGTACGCATACTTCACCGGTAATCATTTTCTCTTCCGGTAGTCCGCGGTCAAGTAAAGCAAGCTCTTCGGCTGTACTTAAATGGAGTATATGAAGTCTGCTTCCGTATTTTTTAGCTAATGTGGTTGCCAGGGATGAACTTTTTAGACAGGCTTCACGGCTTCGTATGAGAGGATGGCAATAAGCAGGAATGTCGTCTCCATATTTTTCTTTATAAAGCGCAAGGTTGCTATTGATAGTGGGCGTATCCTCGCAGTGCGTTGCAATCAATAAAGGGGATTCTGCAAATAAACGTTCCAATGCCGGAATTCCATCTATGAGTAAGTTTCCAGTAGAGGCTCCCATGAATGCCTTTATACCACAAGTCGTACGAGGATCAACTCGTTTGATTTCGTTGATGTTATTGCTGGTGGCACCTAAGTAAAAAGAATAGTTTACTAGGGATGTTCGGGCTGCAATTTCTTGTTTTTCGCGTAAAAGGGCATTTGTAGTGGTAGGCGGTTTTACATTGGGCATGTCCATGAAGGAGGTAACACCTCCTGCTGCTGCAGCTTTACTGCCTTCTGCGATATTTCCTTTGTGGGTCATCCCCGGTTCTCTGAAATGTACTTGGTCATCAATAACGCCAGGGAGCACATAACAATTTTCAGCGTGTATGATTTCACAACCTTCCGTATCTGCCTCTGGAGTAATAGACAATATTCGGTCGTTTTCGATGATGATGTCAGCTTTATATTGCTTACCTTCGTTTATGAGTGTTCCTCCTTTGATGACCTTTTTCATATCAATGTTTAATTACGTTTTTTGATTTTACCGAACATGGCACGGAATTTCATGGTAATCACTCCAAAGACGGCTTCTTTGATGATACCCTTACTCATTTTAGAAGTTCCTAATGTGCGGTCTGTAAATATAATTGGCACTTCTTTAAGTGCAAATCCCAATGTTGTTGCAGTAAATTTCATTTCTATTTGGAATGCATAGCCTTTGAAACGGATGTTTTCCAAATCGATGGTTTCTAAAACTTTACGAGTGTAACATACAAATCCGGCTGTTGAGTCGTGAACTTTCATGCCGGTAATCATTCTCACATATTTTGATGCAAAATATGATAACAATACACGGCTCATGGGCCAATTAACAACATTTACCCCTGTTACATATCGTGAGCCGACAGATAGGTCAGCCCCCTCTACACAAGCTTCATAAAGGCGTACCAAGTCATGAGGATTGTGTGAGAAATCGGCATCCATTTCGAAAATGTAGCCATAGCCATGTTCCAATGCCCATTTAAATCCGGTGATATAGGCTGTTCCTAAGCCGAGTTTGCCTTTTCGTTCCACCATGTAAAGATGTTCGAATTCTTGTTGTAGTCTCTTGACTATGGCAGCTGTTCCATCCGGAGAATTGTCTTCTATAATTAGAATATGGAATTCCGGTTTTAAGGAAAAAACACAACGAACAATGTTTTCAATATTTTCTTTTTCGTTGTATGTGGGGATGATGACTAATCTGTTATTCACTGTTTCAAATGATTAGAGACATTCTACAATTCGTTCCAAACGGTTTCCGCGAGAGCCTTTGATGAAAATGAATGATTCCGTCATTGGTTTTGTCCGGAGCATTTCCATCAGAGATTCCGTGTTAGGAAACCAAGTGATAAAATTACATTTCTCTTTGCAATGTTCAAAATTATTTCCAATGAGAAATAATTTCTCAATATTGCCTTGTAAAGCTAAATTTACAATATCTTCATGCGCCTTGCTGCTTGAAGAACCTAATTCTAGCATTTCGCCAAGAATAAGGACTTTATGTTCTCCTGGCATTTCGCAGAAGTTATTTACAGATACCTGCATACTGCTAGGATTCGCATTATAGGCATCCAAGATAATGGTGTTGTTTTCGCTTTTTATTAGTTGTGAGCGTAAATTCGATGGATGATAAGTTTCAATCGCCTCTTGTATTTTTAGAGGATCAACTCCAAAATGGATGCCTACGGCTGAAGCTGCCATGGCATTGTCGAAGTTATAACCTCCTACTAAATGGGTCTTGATATAAAGTTGTCCTTTGGGAGCAATGATGGAGTAAACCAGATAGGGAACAGTTTGTTTTATTTCTCCTTCTAGAAGATTTCCCTTGATTCCATAAGTTGCTCGGTCATGGCCTTCACTGAGTTGCATCAGTAATTTGTCTGAAGCGCTGACAAACACTTTACCTCCTTTGGCAAAAACATGTTCGTATAGGGCTTTTTTGGTAGCAATAATGTTTTCATAGCTACAGAATCCTTCAAGATGGGCATAACCGATGTTGGTGATAAGTCCGAAATCCGGATCGGCAATGGCACATAAGTCTCGGATTTCTCCCGGATGGTTAGCGCCCATTTCTACAATGCCGAATTCAGTCGCTTCGTCCATGCTGAGCAGAGTTAAAGGCACTCCAATATGATTATTAAAATTGCCTTGTGTGGCAAATGTTTTGTATTTTTTTGATAATACTGCATGACAGAGCTCTTTTGTCGTGGTTTTTCCATTGGTGCCTGTAATACCTAAAATAGGGAGACCAAGCCGTTTACGATGGTAATGTGCTAATTCTTGCAGGCATTTTAATGTATCTTTGACGAGAATACATTTTTCTCCATTGTATTTCGGATTGTCGATAATGGCAGTAGTAGCTCCATGTTCTATAGCTGTTAAAGCATACTCATTGCCGTCAAAATTTTCCCCTTTTAAGGCAATAAAAATGTCTCCGGGTGTAATTTTTCGTGAGTCGGTTTCTACATGATGACCGCGGACGAACTGTTCATATATTTCAGCAATATTCTCTATCATGATATATAAGTGGCGATTCTTTTGTTTAAGTTGGAATTCCCATTACAAATTTAGGGGATTTTCCTGAAAAAGTACTTTATTGTGAAAGGATATTATTGGGAAAAAGTTTTTATTTTTGAATCATAAAATGTATCGTAATAGACAAAGGTTATACTATGAGAATTAAAACAGGTATTGGAATTGATGTTCATCGTCTTGAAGAGGGATTGGACTTTTGGTTGGGAGGCATTAAAATCGAACATTCCAAGGGATGCGTTGCGCATTCTGATGGTGATGTTTTGATTCATGCCATCTGTGATGCTCTATTGGGAGCTGCTGGATTGGGAGATATTGGTTTGCATTTTCCTGACACATGCCCAGCATATAAGGGTATTGATAGTAAGTTGTTATTGCAAAAAACAAAAGAATTGATTGAAAATAAAGGATTTGCTATTAGCAATATCGATTCTGTGGTGTGTTTGCAGCGTCCTAAAATTCGTCTTTATATTGATGATATGCGTCGATGTCTTGCAGAGATTTTAGAAATGGATATTGAGGATATGTCAATTAAGGCGACAACGACAGAGCATTTGGGGTTTGAAGGACGTGAAGAAGGTGTATCTGCTTATGCAACAGTTCTGATATATAAATTGTAAGTGAATATACAAAAAGTGGCTGTTATAATAACAGCCACTTTTTTTGTATTAATACATATAGTCCCAAACAGGTAGTTGTACCGGTTTGCCTTTTAATGCTTCGATAGCTTTTTCATTCAAGTATGCTTTGCGAATCACAATGCGGAACATGTATTCGTCAAACCATTTGTCTGTAAATGTCAAATAGCCATTGTGTCCATTATCAGCACCCCAACTGTTTTCGAACTCCCATTTTACAGGCTTGTCGTTTGCATCTGTATCACAGCCTACCAAGGTCATTGCATGTGCAGAGCCGCTCTGACGTGTCAGGATGCGAGCTTTTTTGTCCATATGCAGTTTAACCCCCAATAATGATTCATAATCATACATTGCCGGATCCAATATTCCTTCTTCTCGGTTGAATTGTTTGCCTACATCACATGATGCATACATGGGTTCATTGTTTTTGATAGATGTCAAAGCTGCAACTTTGATGTCTTCGTTCGGCAAATTCAGATAAATCCAGTTAATACCCTCTTGCGTATTGCGATAATTCTGTATTTCATATACTTTATAATACTCGCGAGTAGGGTCGTTCATAATCATGATATAGTTTTCCGGGGTATAGTCTGCCGGAGTGATTTCATCATAGAACTGCTTGGGTGTATAGTTGGCTAACTCTTTGATTTCTCCATTTTTGGTTTTATATCTCCAAGTGAATTCATGAGGAGGTTCGCCTAAGCAAAGAGCAAGGATTCTATATACGTCTTTCAATACGTTTTTCTTTTCGTTGCGTAGCTCTTTTGCTTTTTTGCCACCTGCTGCCATTTCACGCAATGTGTAACCGCCGAGACGTAATTTTTCATTTACCAGACTAAGCAATTGTGCTGTGTTGTTTGAGTGTGCTGTTTCTGGCATCACCTCCTGTGGTACTACGCCATATTTCTTGGCTGCGTTATAATAAAGATTCCATACGCCACCGTCTCCAACTGGGTTCTTGAAATATTCTACTACGGCACGGTCGTCCATTGGCTTGTCTGTGGTAGCAATAATGTTTTCCAAAAACAGATTACTCTTTTCAAAGATATCCCAGAAATATAGATAGTTGTGTGAAAAATCGAAAGCGTTGAGATTATATTTTTTCATAATCTGTGGACGCAATACGTTCATGGAGGTAAACATCCAACAACGTCCGGAACTCAATTGGTTTGTGATTCCTTTTACATCTGCCCGATATTTGAAATAGTGGTCGATTTTCCCTTGCAAATCACGGTTCAGTGCATTCTGACGGATATTTTTATCCACTGTTAGAATGTTCTGGATAGCTTTTGTTGATGCGTCTTTTTTGAAACTTGCTTGAATCTCCTGCAAATCTTTGTCTGTAATGCTTTGGGCAAATACCCCAGAGCATGCAAGCAGTAAACTTGTAGCGATTAATGTTCTTTTCATTAAAATTGATTTTATTGTTATTGATTATTTATAAATGTATTACTTCGTCATATGCTGCAGCTGCGGCTTCCATTACAGCTTCGCTCATCGTCGGATGAGGATGTACTGTTTTGATCAGATCGTGTGCTGTCAGACCTTTTTGTCTGGCAACCACCAGTTCTGCAATCATTTCAGTAACATTGGCACCCACCATGTGTGCTCCTAGAATGCTTCCGTCTTTAGCATTGAAAATCAGTTTGATGAAACCGTCATTTGCTCCTGCAGAACTTGCTTTTCCTGAAGCTGTAAATGGAAATTTACCGATTTTCATTTCATAACCGGCCTCTTGTGCTTTTGCTTCAGAAAGTCCGACAGAAGCAACTTCCGGAGTTGTGTATGTGCAGCCGGGTATGTTGTCGTAGCGGATTGGTTCCGGAGTCATACCGGCCATCTTTTCTACACAACAGATGGCTTCTGCCGAGGCTACGTGTGCCAATGCAGGTCCATGTACAATATCTCCGATGGCATATACACCTTCTACGTTGGTACGGTAATAATCGTCCACTTTTATTTTGCCGCGTTCCATTTCAATACCCAATTCTTCAAGTCCGATATTCTCTACATTGGGCGCGATGCCGACAGCTGACAATACCATTTCTGCTTCATGAACTTCTATGTCTCCTTTTTTGTTTCGGATATTGACTTTTAGCAATTCTCCTGTTGTATCAATGCTTTCTACAGTAGATTTAACCATGACATTGATTCCGGCTTTTTTGAATGAACGTCCCACCTGTTTGGATACTTCTTCGTCTTCCACTGGTAAAATATTGGGCATAAATTCAACTAAAGTTACTTTCGTTCCCATTGAATTATAGAACCAGGCTAATTCAGAACCGATAGCTCCAGAACCGACTACGAGTAATGATGCTGGACAATGGTCTAGTGTAAGTGCCTCCCGATATCCGATGATACGTTTCCCGTCTTGAGGGATGGCCGGTAGTACCCGTGAACGGGCTCCGGTTGCTAAAATGATATGTTTTGCTGTATATAATGTTTTTTCTCCTTCTGCATCGGTTACTTCAACTTGCTTGTCTGCTGTTAGTCTTCCTGTTCCTGCGATAACGGTAATATTGTTTTTCTTAAAGAGATATTGAATTCCTTTGCTCATTTTATCAGCAACACCCCGACTTCGTGCAATAATTGCTGCAAAATCCGGCTCTGCGCTTTCTATCTTGATACCATATGATTCTGCATGACGAGCATAATCAAGCACTTGTGCTGATTTTAAAAGCGATTTGGTAGGAATACATCCCCAATTCAGACAGATTCCTCCTTGTTCTGCACGTTCCACAACAGCTACATTAAACCCTAGTTGGGCTCCGCGAATGGCAGCTACATATCCACCGGGACCGCTACCGATAACCATTAAATCGTAATTCATATTTTTGTTGGTATTTGTTATTTCAGTTGTATTGTATTAGCGCATTTCAGCACGAGAGCAAAAATAAAAATAACTGCACACTTTTCAAACGTTTTCAAAAAAAGAGTTCTTCTCTTTTATTATGCAGAATGATTGATGCGGGTCCATCCCCAACTTAACACAAAGAGTAGCAGAAAGCAGACTACAATAGTCGCTCCTGTAGGGGTTTGGAGTGTGGCCGCAATAAAAAGTCCAGCTACCGAGCCAATCATACTGATGAGCGAAGAGGCAACAAGTTGTTGCGTGAAGTTCTTGTAGAATAATCCGGCAATAGCTTGTGGGATCGTTAAATAAGATATGATTAATATGATGCCGGCCAATTTCAGGCAAACGACAATGCAAACCGCAATAATCATAGTGATGGCAATGTCAAGGATATTTACATGTACGTGGTGGGTTTGACTGTATTCTTTATCAAATGCAATGTAAAAAAGGGGACGGTAGAAGCAGGCAAAAAAGAGGACTACTATCAGACAAAGAACTCCCGTTAGTATAATTTGTCCTGTAGTTACAGTTAAGATGTTGCCGAACAGATAGGAGATAAGGTTGGGTGCATACCCTGGAGTCAGGTAAATAAAAAGGATGCCGATAGCCATGCCTGCCGACCAGAAGATCCCGATGAGAGAATCTTCACGGAATTTTTTATTCTCTCCTAAAAACAGAATCCCCAAAGCTGCCAATTGTGCAAAAACAGTTGCTCCCAGCATAGGCGAAAGCCCCAGATAATAGGACAGTCCCAATCCCCCGAAGGAAGCGTGTGTGATACCTCCACTGATAAATACCATCCGTTTGGCTACAATATAGGTACCTACAAGGCCGCAGCATATGCTGATAAGTATGGTACTGATAAGTGCATTTTGGAAAAAATCGTATTGTAGTAGTTCGAACATAGTTGTTATATTGGTTGTTTTTATTGGTGATTTGATAAAACACGATGAGGCACATGTCCGTGTGTGATGAGTTCAATCGGGCAGTTGTATGCTTGAAGTTGCTCTGGTGTAATTAGGTTGGAATGATGATAATGTAATTCCCGGTTTACGCAGGCAATGGTTTTTACATACGAACAGATTGTTCCTAAGTCGTGTGATACCATTACAATACTCATGCTTTTATTCAACTCTTGGAGGATGGGGTAAAACTCTTTTTCAAAGTTACTATCCACATAGGTTGTAGGTTCATCTAATATCAGCACTTGAGGCGAAGAGATGATAGCTCTGCAAAGCAGCACACGTTGAATTTGTCCGCCGGATAAATTTCCTATGGGCGTATTTTTGTAGGCTCCCATGGCATATTTGTCTAATAAAGAGTAAGCTCTTTCTCGGTCTTTTTTTGTATACGAACGGAAAAGTCCCTTGTTCGACATGAGTCCGGACATGACAACTTCTGTTACACTAATGGGAAAGCGTTGGTCGAAACGGTTTGTTTGCGGTAAATAGCCGAAAAGATTCTGTAGGGGAGCATGATAGGTGATTTCACCGGTTGACGGCTTTATCAGACCTAATATTACTTTTAATAACGTTGTTTTGCCGCCACCGTTGGGGCCGATGATGCCCATGAAATCTCCTTCATTGATGCAGAGGTTGATATGCTGCAACACTGTCTGATAATCATATCCTGCGGATACGTCTTTTAATTCGAGAATGGGCTTCATAACTTCTCTTGTAATACTTTTATGAGTTTATTGATTTCCTCTGTCCAATTTTCTGCCAAAGGGTCAATGGGGATGACTTCTCCTCCAATTTCTTTGGCTACAGATAATGCGTTGTTTTTATCAAATTGACTTTGTATGAATATGATGCGAATATTTTTTTCTTTTGCTAAATCAATGATATGCTTTAAATGAGCTGGATTCGGTTCTTTCCCTTCATTTTCGATAGCAACCTGCTGCAAACCATAGTCATCGGCAAGGTAAGTCAAGGCGGGATGATAAATGAGAAACATACTGCCTCGTTTTTCATTTAACGCACTGTCGGCTTTTTCCTTTACGGTCTCGATTTCTTTGGAAAGAGTTTTATATCCTTCTTCAAATTTTTCCTTTTGGGTTGGATATTGTTCGGATAATGCCTTGAATATCTGTTGTGCCATTTGGGCAACATAGCGAGGTGACGACCAAATGTGAGGGTCCACTCCTGAATGTTCGTGTCCGTTGTGGTGCTGGTGGCCGCAGCTGCCACTGAGCAGTTTTATTCCTTCTGAATGATTGATAATGCGGATATCTTTTCGCTGTTTTATCACAGGAGCAAGGTGTGTCAATTCAAAAGGAAGATGGCCGATAGTGAAGCAAATATCGCTGTCATATAATTTTTTTAATTGTTCAGTGCTGAGATCACAGGTTTCAGGACTCATTCCCGGTGGAATCATAACGTTGACTTGCAGATAGTCACCGGCTATTTTTTCGACAAGATATTTTTGTGGCAGAATACTTACGCTGACGGTCTGTTTGTTACCACTCTTCTCTTTACACGCTTGTATACTGAGAATGACGCACAATAAGCCGATGATTGTGTATGGTTGGTTGATGCGCATAGCTATTATTTGTTTGTGTGTTTGTTATTCTTATTTAGAGCGAGTAAAGATAACATGAATTGGCGAAAAATGATAACAATCGTGATTAAAAACCGTGAAGTATATAAAAGAAAAACCCGGAAAATGTTCCGGGTTTTCTGTAAAATGGTCGTATCCGACTCTTATTTTATTTGCTCTAACAAGCTTTTTACGGCTGCTTCGATTTGAAGGTCGCGTCCTTCAATAGCACTGGCGGGGTCATTGGCAACCTTGATATCCGGTTCTAGTTGCATGTTTTCCAAGATACGTCCTTGGTTATCTTTCATGCCTACTTGTGGAATACCGAATACAACTCCGTTCATCATGGTTTCCCACCATACAGCTGTCATGGTACCCGGTACCGGCATACCGATTAATTTGCCTAAGCCCAATTCTTTGTAGGCCCATGGGAATCCGTGTGCGTTGCTGTAGTTGCCTTCGCAAACAAGAACTGCTGACGGTTTTGTCCATTGTGCAAATGGGTCAATGCCGATGAATTGTCCGCGAGGTACAAATTCAGCAAATTTTTTGCCTCCTAACAAGTGGAGCAAATCTTCATGCAACCAGCCTCCTCCGTTGAAACGGGTGTCAATGATGATGGCTTTCCGGTTGCGGTAGCGACCTAATAAGTCTGAGTATGTCTTTCGGAAGCTTGGGCTGTCCATACCTGCTACGTGGATATAGCCAATCTGTCCGTTTGACAGTTTGTCCACCATATCCTGGCGCTGTTTGATCCAGCGTTGATAGAGCAGATCATTCAATACACGAGCATTGATGGGCTTGATGTATTCGTTCCATTCTTTTTTGCTTTCTGGGTCGTAGATAGTAATCATCGTACGTTTTCCGGCTTTGCCTTCTAGAAGTGGGAAATAGTCTTCACCGCTCTTGATGGGTTGGTTGTCTATTTTGCGGATAATCATGCCGGCTTTCACTTTGTTGCCGGTGATATCAAGCGGACCGCGAGCGATTACTTCGCTGATTTTCAAACCGTCTTTGTCGTATGTCGTATCATAAAATGCTCCAAGGTTAGCTGTAGCTGCACGATTTGGACGTGCTCCATATCTGGCTCCGGTATGTGAAGCATTCAATTCTCCCAACATTTCACCTAACAACTCTGCAAAGTCATAGTCATTATTGATGTGCGGAAGGAAGCGTTCGTAAGCTTTTTTGTAAAGCGGCCAATCTACACCTTCGAAACTAGCATCATAGAATTTATCATTTACCTGCTGCCATACGTGGTTAAACAGACTTGCACGCTCTTCTGCCGGTTTCCATTCGAAATCAGCTTTGTAGTTCATGGGTTTTAACTGTCCGTTTCCTTGATTTACAGTAAATACCTGGCCATTGGATAACAAATAGAGAGTTCTGCCGTCTTTAGAGAGTTCCAGAGCTCCTCCGCGTCCGATTTTTGATAAAATGCGTGTGCTGTGATTTTCAAAATCGTGTACCCATAAATCATATCCTCCTTCAAAGGCGGCGAGGTAATAAAGTTTGCTTCCGTCATGGGTTAATACTGCATCGCCTAAATTTGAAGAGTTGATAGTCATGCGAACCATGCGTTCTTCCAAGTTTTCTAAATTAAGTTTTAACTCAGGAATTGCAGGTTGTCCGTTTTTAGTGTTTTGTTTGTTTTGATTTGCAGGGGCAGCGTTCTTGCTATTCTTTTTGCTATCTTTCTTGTCGTCCTTCTTGCTGTCTTTTTTCTTGGCCTTGGCTGCCTCTGCAGCCTTGGCAGCTGCTTCTTTCTGAGCTTCCTGTGCTTTCAGTTCTTTATCCAATGCACGCTCTTCTTCGCTCATCTTGAAATAGTCGAAAGCCTCTTCGTCCAGGAACAGTCCGTAAATGTCGCCTTGTGCACCCCAGCTTCCGTGGCTGCGCAATCCCTGACGGTCTGTATACCAGATAATAGCTTTACCACCCATCATCCATTTTGGATTGGCATCGCTGTAGCCGCTGTTGGTCAGGTTGTGTATTTCTCCTTTGCCATCAGCTTTTACCAAAGCAATGTCCGGATGCTGCCAACCGCCTTCTTCGAAGTACTGAGCTAAAATCCAGCGTCCGTCCGGCGACCATTCAAATGATTGGTCACCATCTTGGTAAGAATAATTGTATTTTGCAGGTAATACAACTCTTACTTTCTGGTTTTTCAGATTCATTACTCTGATTTCTGTTCTATTGGCTAAATAAGCAATTTCTTTACCATCAGGAGAGAATGCTGGTTGGAAACATGCCTCTTTACCTTTCGTGAGTTGGGCTTCTTCAATTTCACGGGCATAGGTGAAGGATTTGTCTTCGTTATATTTGATGTGCGACATGTAGATGTTCCATTGTCCGTCACGTTCTGACGCATAAGTCAATAAACGTCCGTCCGGAGAGAAGTTGATATTGCGTTCGCGTGCTGCTGTATTGGTGATGCGTCGGGTTGTTCCGAATTCTGTATTTGCTATAAACACATCTCCACGGATAACAAAAGCAAATTCTTTGCCGTTCGGGGCAATTGCTACTTCGCTGGCACCATTGTTCCAACTCATTTTATTTACAGCCGGAATCTGATTGTCCATAACAACATTGATAGCCACTTTTTTCGGTTGCTGTTTTGGACTCATGGTGTATATTTCTCCATCATAGAAGAAGCAAAGCACATCGTCATTTGAGCGGCTTAAAAAGCGTACAGGATGTTTGGTGAATTTAGTCACTTGTTTGATGTCTTGTGTATTGTCCAGGGCCATGCGGCATACATTGAAAGTACCGAAACGTTCGCTGAGGAAATAGACAGTGTTACCGTCTGCAGCCAATACCGGATTGCGGTCTTCCACTTGTTTGTCTGTCAGATTTTTGTATTCTTTTGTCTTGAAGTCATAGCTCCAGATATCCCGGCATACAGATGAAGTATGGTGCTTTCTCCATTCATCTTCATATCCTTTCATGTCGTGGTAAAGGATTTTGTTGCCGTCTTTTGTATAGCAAATATCAAAAGCGCTGAATGTTAACAATAATTCAGGGCGTCCTCCTTCAACTGGTACGGAATATACCTGGGCTGTTGAAGATGGAAACTGACCGAAATCTTTGTCCGGTAGGATAGATGCGTTGAAAATAACGTTTTTGCCGTCCGGAGTGAAGGTTGTCGGAACAGCTTTTCCTGAAAAGGTTGTCAGACGGGTTGGTGTTCCGCCGGTAACCGGTACGGTATAAAGGTCCATACCTCCGTCTCGTCCTGACGTGAAAGCAATGGTCTTGCTGTCAGGCGACCATACCGGATGGTAATCGTATGCCGTGTGGGTGGTAAGCTGTGTTGCACGTCCGCCTTCGGCATCTACTAAGAAAATGTCACCTTTGTAGCAGAATGCAATAGTCTTCCCGTCCGGTGAAATGGCGGGATAGCGCATCCAAAGAGGATTCTCCTGGGCCGATAAGCTGGTGAAAACCAACAAGCTAGCCCATGCCAAAAATAGTTTGATTAAGTTCATTTTATTACATTTAGTTTGTGAAATTTCGTGCATTAAAGATACTCATTTTGTTGTAATGAGTTGAAATACAATAAAACTTTAACTAAAAATTGAGAAAATAGAAAACGCCTTTTCTACTTTTTAAGAAAAGGCGTTTTAGCTATTTTGACCATTATAGGACTACTTCTTGTATTTTCCTAAATTATCAGGATTGAAGTTGTTGATAAAGTTGGCATGTGCAGCCACTTTTGCTTCTCCGTAGTGGATGAAGATTTCTGCTGATTTCAGATACTTCTCGCATCTTTGAGCATCCAGCAATAACAGGTAGCCGATGATGGTATATCCGGCAATTTCGACCAGTCTGCGTGCGTGGAAATCTGTATATTCACTGTTGCCTACAGCATTTACGGTCGCTGTTGCAGCCTCCAATTGAGCTGTCATGGCTTTCAGTTTGTCGCGCAGATACTCGTGCTCCGGTGCGATAGTTGATTTCTCGTACACTTCGCGGATATGTTTTGCATACTGTCCGGTAGTAACGCCACGGATTGCTGCCACAACCTGCAATTGTGAGGTACCTTCGTAAATGTTGGTGATTCGCGCATCACGAACATAACGCTGGATAGGGTAGTCTTTCATGAAACCGGAACCACCATGGATTTGCAATGCATCATAAGTGATTTCATTGGCATATTCGCTGGCGAACAGTTTCTGGAGCGGAGTGTAGATGTCTGCCAGCTTCTGGTATTCTTTCATCTCGTTGCGCTCCTCTTTGTCCAAAGTTCTCTCTTTTGAAATGTGGTAATATGTTTTGTACATATCTACGAAACGGGCTGTTTCGTACAATACAGAACGGATACCATGCAATTTGGCTTCCATGTGTGCCAGCATTTCATATACAGCCGGGAATTCAATGATAGCTTTGCCAAACTGTTTACGCTCCTGTGCGTATTTCAGACCTTCGCGGTAAGCAGCTTCTGCGATACCGACAGACTGTCCTCCGATACCCAGACGGGCTGCGTTCATCAGAGCCATCACATATTTGATCAATCCCATCTTGCGTTCACCGACCAATTCTGCCGGAGCATTTTTAAATACCAATTCACAAGTAGGAGAGCCTTTGATACCGAGCTTGTTCTCTGTACGGCGCACCGTTACGGCATTGTTGTTGCGGTCGTAGATAAACATAGACAGACCGCGGCCGTCGTTAGTTCCTTCTTCTGAACGTGCCAATACCAGAGAAATATGTCCATCTCCGTTGGTGATGAAACGTTTCACTCCATTCAAATACCATTGGCCTTCTGCTTCGTTGTAAGTGGCTTTCAGCTGTACAGCCTGCAAGTCGGAACCCGCATCCGGTTCTGTCAGGGCCATTGCGCAGGTCTCTCCGGCACATACGCGTGGCAGGTATTTTGCTTTCTGTTCCTCGCTGGCAAATTCATTGATGGTCTCGGCACAGTCCTGCAATCCCCAAATGTTCTGTAATCCGGCATCTGCGCGGGATACAATCTCGGCAGCCATGATAAACGGGGTAATCGGGAAGTTCAAACCATTGTATTTACGGGGCAAAGAGATACCATTCAATCCGGCCTGGTTGATGACATCAATATTCTGCTGAGTGCCGGCAGCGTATTTTACGTGTCCGTCAATCACCTGAGGACCTTCTGCATCCACTGATTCTGCATTTACAGCAACTACATCGCCGCAGATTTCTCCCACAATTTCCAACACTTTGTCATAATTGTCAATTGCGTCTTCAAAGTCGTGCGGTGCTCCTTCATATTGTTGTGCCTCCGTATAGTTGCGTTCTTTCAAGGCAACAATCTTTTCCATCAGCGAATGGCCGAGATGGAATTTTATATCTTCGTTATCAGTATAAAAATTAGCCATAGTTCAAGTGTTGATTACTTACTGTTTTTCTTATAATACTGTATCATCTTCGGAATCACTACATTCAAATCGCCAGTGATTACGTAGTCTGCAAATTTGTTGATGGGGGCATTACTGTCCGTGTTGATGGCAATCACCATGGCAGATTCCTCCATACCTGCAGTGTGCTGGATCTGACCTGAAATACCGCAGGCGATATACAGTTTCGGACGTACAGTGGTACCGGTTTGTCCGATTTGGCGTTCGTGTTCGCAGAATCCTGCATCAACAGCTGCACGCGAAGCTCCCACTTCGCCGCCCAATACGTCTGCCAGTTCATGCAATAGCTGGAAGTTCTCTTTTGAACCGACTCCGTAACCGCCTGCAACGATAATCGGGGCAGCTTTCAAATTCACCTTGGATTTCTCCATGTGGCGTTCAATCACATGCACGATAAAATCTTCCGGAGCAGTAAATTTGTTTACGTCAATGGCTTTCACTTCCCCTTGGTGGTTGGCATTGAAAATCTCTTTTTTCATCACACCTTCACGCACGGTAGCCATCTGTGGACGGCATTCCGGGTTTACAATCGTAGCAACGATGTTACCGCCGAAAGCAGGGCGGATCTGATACAGCAGGTTGTTATATACTTTCTCGTTTTTCTTGTCCTCGTAATCTCCGATTTCCAGACTGGTACAGTCGGCAGTCAAACCGCTGTGCAGGGCAGAAGATACGCGGGGACCTAAATCACGGCCAATGCTGGAAGCACCCATGAAGGCAATTTGCGGATGTTCTTGCTTGAAGAGATTTACCAGGATAGAAGTATGAGGCAAAGTAGTGTACGGATAGAGACGTTCATCGTCACCCACCCATAAAACATCCACTCCGTAAGGGAACACTTGTTTTTCTACGCCTTTCAAATTACTGCCTAAAACGACAGCTTCCAGTTTTACACCCAGTTCGGTGGCAAGGGTACGGCCTTTGGTCAGCAATTCCAGGCTCACGTCGGCAACGATTCCCTCTTCTATTTCGCAATATACAAATACGCTATTCATATCTTTTATGATTTACAGGCTTGTAAAATTATCCTATTGTGTGGTTGATAATCAATTCTTTCATCATGGCATCGATTGCTTCGTCGCTCGGTTCCAGTACTTTTGCTTCTTTTGCCTGGAAAACAACGTTTTCGATATTCTTCACCTTGGTCGGTGAGCCGCTCAGTCCAAGTTCTTGAGGATCACAGGTGATATCGTTTACGCTCCATTCTGTAATTTTCAGATAGGGACGTTCGTTCAGCAGTGACATATAGTCCTCGTTTACGTCTTGTAATTCTTGTGCAGCCTTTGCATATTTGTATTTCATTACGCGGCGTGCGTTGCGTGGACGGCAGGGGGCTGCAGAGCCGTTTACGGTTACAACGCAAGGAATCGGACATTCCACCACTTCAATACCTCTTTCCAGACGGCGTTTGATGGTCATTTTGCTGTCGGTGCATTCCAGAATTTCTTCTGCGTATGTCACTTGTGGCAATCCTAACTTTTCTGCCACCTGCGGACCTACCTGTGCGGTATCTCCGTCAATAGCCTGGCGTCCGCAAATCAGCAGGTCGGCATTCAGATTGCGCAGGGCACATGCCAATGCATAAGACGTTGCCAATGTATCCGAACCGGCAAAAGCACGGTCTGATAACAAATAACCGCCGTCAGCTCCGCGGAACATAGCTTCACGGATAACTTCGGCGGCGCGTCCCGGACCCATCGTCAGAATGTGTACTGTGGTGCCTTCAATCTTATCTTTTAATCTCAATGCTTGTTCAAGAGCATTCAAGTCTTCAGGGTTAAAAATAGCAGGCAATGCTGCTCTGTTTACAGTTCCGTCTGCTTTCATTGCATCTTTCCCCACATTTCTTGTGTCGGGAACTTGCTTCGCCAGAACGACAATTTTCAGTCCTTTCATATGTTATAATATTAAATTACAATAAGCAATTCTCAATTGCGCTTTAAAGAGGTAAAGGTACTACAAATAAATAAAAAAACAAGTATCCGGGAAAACGGATACTTGTTTTTTATGGTAATTGTATGATATCCTATCTTTTATTGTGGCGTTTTACAAACAGGGAACGTAAACTCGGTTTCTTTGCATTCTCTTGTGCGCTTGCGCTTTTGCTTGACGGCTCTTCTACGGTTGTGTATGAATAATAATACGGGGTGCCCTTGATATATTCAATTTCGATGGTGCCGTTCTCATTTAATTCATAACGCACGTCATATTCAGATTCGCTTGTGTATTCTTCGCCGTCATATTTTTCATACCATTCTTCTTTATAAGCTTTCGGAAAGAAAGCTGTCGCTTTGCCGAACAGACCGATTTGTACTAAAACATCACAATCTTCCATTTCATAAACATCGGCTTGAACGTGGGTGTTTTGTCCGGCTTTGTTTTCCTGATTGTCGTATTGGATGGTGTAAGTGGAGACGAGTTCATCTTTGTCTCCGTTTTCAATCTCTTCGTCCTTGACTACGCTCTTTACCAGATTGCCGTTTTCCCAAGTGAAGGTGCTTGTATTGTTGTATGCGCCTGTATATTTTTCTCCCTCATCTACACCGCTTTCTTTGCTAGTGGTGTTGGATGAAATCAGCTGTCCTTCTTTGTTATAGTTGAAAGTGATTTTGCCGGAGCCTTTGGATGTGCCGTATTCGTCTTTTTCGTCCCATGCCATGCTGATTTCTGTAATGTAGCCTTGTTTGTTGAATTTAACGTTGGCTTCTTCTTTTTCATCATCTTCGTAAAGAGTGATAGTGCCTTTGGCATAATCGATTTCGAATTCTGTTTCATTGCCGTATTTTGCAATTGTACAACGTCCGAATTCATCGTATTCAAGGGTGTACTGTCCTACTTTTGTTGGCAGTTGTCCGGCAAATGTTGTTACAGGTTTTTTGGGAGTAAAGCTGTCATCGTCATCGTTACATGCGGCAAATGCAAATACCGCCAAAACCAATGCTGTTAGAATCTTTTTCATGATTTTTTTTTGACATTTTTTCGTGTTCTCTTCCTTACCTCTTGAACATTTTTCTCTCCAATTTTTGCAACTCCATTGTTGCCTCAATGTAAGGGCCATCTACTTTGATGAGTAAATCTTCAAATTCTTTTTTTGCCCGGAAGAGTTTTACGACATCCTCGCCTTCCATGAACAGTCCGATATATTCGTCATCCGGTTTCCAAAGATACACGGGTATGTCCTTGCCCTTTGATACCATCGAGTTTATCAGAATCTTTTTAAGTTCGTCTTTACCTGTTTCTGCTTTCTGCAGGGCAGGTTTGCCATATTTCTGCCTGGCAGCTTCTACCAGTTTCTCGAAGCCTGTTTTATCCATCTTCGTTTCGCAGGCCATCGATATTAATTTGCCTTGTGCATCGGTTACTAAATTCAGTTTCCCGAAGTCGGTATCACAAAAAGTTGCTTTCTTGGTAGCAAGACTGTCCGTACTTATATAATATATTAAAATCGGATATTTCTCAGTCCGCGAAACATACATGTCTTTTGTGTATTTCACATAGCGATAGTTTACTTTTTTGCGGGTCTTTTGGGGATTATCGAAATCAATATATGGAGAGCAAAAACGTTCCACATCGATGTCATAGTCCGGGTTATCCATGTTGATAATCTGGTTGTCTGATTGTGCATGGGCTGTTGCGCCGGGTAAGCATAAAAATGCTGTCAATCCAATGATGATAAGTGTTTTAATTTTCATATTCGTTCATTTTATAATAAATGGTCAGCTCCTGTTTCTCCGGATATTAACCGGTGTATCACCGAGATTCCGCTTGCAGAAATCAGACAGGTAAGACTGGTTCGCAAATCCGCATTGTTCGGCAATCTCCGGTAAGGGAAGGTGTGTAGTCCTCAACAGTTTCAGCACCTGCTCGGCGCGTTTTTGCCGAAGCCACTGGGCTACCGGACAGTTAAACAATCTCAGGAATGTCCGGCGGAAGGTAACGGTGCTGTTTGCTCCGCATAGTTCCGCCAGTTCTTCTGCTGTCTTCGCTTCAGTATGGCATTCCATCACTTTCTGAATGAAAGAATGGTCGGTATGGATACCGAGAAGTTCTTCCGCTTGCAAAATGATTTTACGGTTGATATGTTCGTAGGAGGCATCGAGCAGTTTGAATGATACTTCAATGCCTTCTGCCGGCTTGGAAGTGGAAGGCATTCCGCATTGTATTCTCGCTTCGCGGAAGTAGTAGAGCATTCTGTGATAGATGGCTTCCAGATGTTCTTCACGATGCCTTTGCAGCAACCGGCATAAGGTCAGTAACTCTTCTACGCAGCAATAATGCGTGTACCATATTTGCAAACGCATGACATAGCGGGTGGATTCTGCTTCACCGGCTGTCATGAACAGCTCCAGCCATCTTTCAAAGTCCGGCTGTTCATGGGTGATCGCTTCGGGAAGCCCGTTCATCCATCCGGCAATCGTATTCATGAATTCCATGTCCGATGCAAAGGGGCGCAGTTGCCGCTCTCTTCTCTCCTCCGGCATATCCTTGGATATGGTCACACAAAGCATACGCAGACGTGCTTCCTGTGGGTCATCCGGTTGCAGGCATGAAAGGAGATAACCGCTTATTGAAAAGCCTTTGTCCATAGCAGGGAAAATTTATCGGTTTTCAAACCTGAGGGCCACCGTCATGCGGAATGCCACGGGTTCTCCGTTCCGGGTGGCAGGTGTGAATTCGGGAAGCCGTTTGATGGCATCCAATGCTGCGACTTCCAGTTCGGACGATGTGGCCTTCCGGTTTTCCACCTTGGCATCCTTCGCTTTGCCGTCCTTTCCTACCGTGAACGATACGCTTACATTCCCTTCTGCATATCCCTGGTTTCCGAAACCGGCATTATAGGCCATCCAATGGCGCACGGCAAGCCTGAAATCCGGGAATTTCGCGAACGGTCCTTCCTTGAACTTGGGAAGTTCCCCGTCCGGGATGTTCATATATCCCTTGATGGTGTCCGGGACAAGGTCTTCCTCCGTAAACAGCTCGCCGGTGTCGTATACGCCTGCTGCCGGATTGATTTCCATGCTCCGGACATCTGACGAGAGGTCATTGAAATTGCACCAGTTACCGACGCTGATGCAGTCGATGAACGGGTCATGTTTCGTCTTTGTCACCATCAGGCACACTTCATACCAGGTGTGTGGCTGGCTGCCTCCGCCGACAATTTCCCGTTCCCCCTTTTCGTTCTCTTCAAGGTAAATCACGGCATCCTTGTGCTCCGGATTCGGCTTGCGTACATATAGTTGGATAGTCCGGTCATTCACATGCCATCCATAATTCCGAAGTCCGAAATACTCTTCTGTGACAAAGCATTGGGGGCCGTATTTTTCCGCCAGGGCATATAGCAGCGAATCCACTGCTGCCGCCCCGTCCAACCTTCCCTGTGCCAGGATGCCGATCAGTTTTCCTGATTTGTCCGCCACCATGCCGGTATACGGGAATTCAAAGATCCCGAAGCGGGCAAGAACCTCTCCGTAGTTTGTTTCTATCGAGCTGTATTCATAAATGACCGCTTTTTTGCCTTTCCGGGTTTCGCATTTCACTTTTTCCTTTCCGAAATAGCGGGATGATTTGTCATAATCCTCGTCGTATGTCTTCGCTTTGGAATAATACTTGTCCACCTTCATTCCGAACACCACATTTTCCAAATCGTATGCACCCTCACCCCAGTATTGAGGCTGTGCGGCACTGATGCCGCAAAAGAAACTCAAGATTCCCATGATAAAAATAGTTTTCATGCTTTGCAATTTTTTATTAATATTGATATATTGTATTAGAACCGGCTGGATGAACCTCCGCCTCCGGACGATCCTCCTCCGAAACTGCCTCCTCTGCCACCGCCTGAGCCTCCTGAACGTCTGGAAGAGGTGTTGATTTTCGGTATTGTATAGCCTACCATGTATTCGGCATCGCAATGCATACATCGATGGCGAGCCTCCATCAGTCCTTCTGATGAAGTGGTGGCTTTAATAATAGTCCGATATTTTTCTTCCTTGTGCAGCGTCATTTGCCCGCAGGAGGGGCAGCATTCATAGCCTTCCTTTTCAAGCGGTATCCGGATTTTCATCTCTTCGCTGCAAGCGGAGCACCGGTAGATGCGGATGTATGCCGTCTCCAGTTCTGTTTCTTTGCGTTCGCTTTCAGTCAACCGTTTCGTATCTTTTATCAACTCGTGCAAAGGAATCTCCCGGAGGGTTTCCCGGTTGCATTTCGGGCATGTCCGGCTGCGCCTGAGGGTCTTTTGTTTCTGTATGCCGAAATACCAGCAGGCAATACCCAGCATGGCGGGCCACACCGGTACCAGCCAGCACAGTCCGAGCAGGGTGCGTACAGTAAAGGGTTTTCGGGTCGCCAGTAAGGTCAGTGCGGCTTCCGTTCCTTCGTCTTTGGGTGTCATCCTGTGTACCGCCGATTTCCAGACAAGCCAGTTTATAAGTATCAGCATCAGGGCAAACACGATAAAGACCGGGGAAGGGGTGGTACGCCGGAACTTTTTTATCCATGCTTCCGGCGGCGCTGCCTGATAGTCACTTCCGTACAGAACTGCCGCCACCGCCTTGACACCTTCAAGCATTCCTGTATTCCAGTCATTTCCCCGAAGATGCGGCACCATGGTTTCCATCTGTATTCTTTTGCAAATGGCATCCGGCAATACTCCTTCCAGGCCATACCCGGTCTTGAAGGTGATATCCCGTATATCCCGGGTCAGCAGAATCAGCAGTCCGTTGTCATCTTCCGCTTTGCCGACACCCCACCGGTTGAACAGCGTAACAGCAAATTTATGCGGTTCCTCTTCTCCGATGCTGTTCAAGGCGACAACTGCCACTTCTATGGTCAGGGAGTCCTCCAGTTGTTGCAATATATCGTTGATTTTATTCTTCGTTTCACTATCCAATATATGGTCAGGGTCGGATATCCAATTGTCCGCATCGTATGTCTTGGGGTTAGGTACATCATCGACCGTTCCCCATGCCATCGGGCAGAAACCCACCAGAACGGCTATACAGATTATAAGTTTTCGTATCATATAGTGCCTCCTTTCTCATGATTATTCATATCGACCGGTCTGAAAGAACGTCTGCTGTCCTTTTCATCGTATTTTTTTAATTTCTCGCTGTTCATTTCCAACAGGTAAACGACGAATCCGGAAAATCCAAGCAGGCACATTACACTGAAAAATAAGAGCAGAAGCATCCAGCCCCAGCCGATATCGTCAAACATGGGTGAGGCAAACCTCATGCAGATAATATAGGCAAACCCAAATGCCGCAACCAATATTCCCAATGCCATGATGGGAAACAGCAGGATTATTGCCAGTGTTTTCCATATCAGTTTGCAGAATTTGGGGTGACGGTCTGTGACAGCATAGCCGGCCAAAGAGCAAACGGTGGCAGATACCAGTATCATTATCAAACAGATAAATCCAGCCATCAGCCATTCCACAGGAGAAGCGGCTGCGAGCGACCCTCTGCTCTCTGCAAAGATATCGGTAAACAGTCCTTCATTGATGATAAGATGCCCCAGACTGAACAGTACGGTGGTCAGAGCAAATACAATCATGAAAATAACACCCGCTGCCAGACAGCCTAACGGCTCTTTGGAGCCCTGCTTTCTTCTCCGGATAATCAGTCCGGTTATCAGAATCTGTAGTACAATCAGGATATATCCTTCCATAGGCTCGGTCAGTTAAAAATGACGGGAAGAGTAGCGACAAAGGAGATTGGTTTTCCCTTCCATTTTGCCGGGACATACTTTATGCCGTAGAGGCAGTCGCAGACCGCTTTTTCCAATAGCGGATGGGGGTCTCCGTATATTTTTACGTTGCTGGCAACGCCGTCGGTTCCGATGGTTATTTTCGCCGTCATTCTTCCTGTAATTCCTTGCTCGACTGCCTCTTCCGGCTTCCTGAGCAATTGTGCCAAGATTATGTTCCATTCGTCCGGCATTCCTGTCTGCGGGTTGATGGGCTTGGCTGGCTGGAAATCAGGACTGAAATAATCCACTTCCTCCATTTCTTCCGGTTCGGTCTGCTTTGTATTGTCCGGTGATTTTTCTGTGCACAACCATTCGATAAGTTCGTTGCATCGCTCGCGGTTGATTATTAACCGGGATGCTTCGCCTTCCGATGGGGCAAATACGGTTATCTCGGCAATTTTCCGTCTCTTTTCGTCCGGCATGTAGAGCAATAGACTATCCCCCTGCAAGGCTGTCCTGTAGTGTTTTCCCATCATTCCGGCAGCGTCTGTATCGTCATTTTCCTCTGAAGCTTCATCTTCCATAAAGTGTTTCAAGGTCTCTTCCAGGTTGTTCAGGTCGATGCCTTCTTCTTTCAACCACTCTTCAAACGTGATTTTCCTTGTACTATTTTTCAGAATCTTGTCCAAATCTCCTGTTGTGGTTGTTGAAGAGGACGGCTCGTACCAGTTCCCGTCCCTGTGATAAAGGTAATCCATGCCTCTCAGTTTGTCGAGAGTCTCTGCGTCTGCGGAGATGATGAAGCCGTTGCTGTCAACCTTTTCTATGGAAAAAGTCTTGTTGCCCCAAGTCACCTGCACCGGTTTGTCTCCAAAATCCTTTATGGGTACTGTGATGCGGTCGTATTTCTCAGGCATATAGAAAGACAAGGAGATGTGTCCGCCTGCAATTTCCTGATAAGGGACAGTCAGCGGTATCTGCAATCCGAACCATATATTCAACATGTCTTTGTTTTGGGCATAGTCGCCGCCCTCAAGCAGATAGATATCTTCATCCGGGTGTATATAGACCGGTTTGCCCTGTTTATCCGCCAGATGAAGCTGCAAATCAGTCTCCAGGTCGAAGAAAAGTTCTTTGCAGAACCCCGTGAAGTTCCCGTTCTCATCCTCGTGATAATACTTTTCCCACAGGCCGGATCCTTGTCGACCACCGAAATATGAAGATACATCTTCGTCTTTGCCCCTTAGCATAAGGTTGAAAAAGATAGGAGAATCCTTGTTCGGCTCTATGAATGCCTTGTCAAAGCACATGAACAGTCTTGACAGGCTCTTTTTAAAGCTCTTGTGTTTGAATTTGTCCGCCCATTTTTCCCAAGGGAGCCTATCCTGTTTGAACTCTTGGCTTTCTGTCAATGAATCAAGTTCGCCGAATGCCGTTCCTGTCTCGAACTGATAGAGCACTTCAAGTTGCTTCATGGTCTCTTTTTTCTCTTCTTCTGTCATTTTCGTCTTGTTTTGTGCCCATGCTCCCAGTACGAGACATGCAAGCAGGACGGTTGATAATAATCTTTTCATGGTGAATGGTGATATTGTGTCTTCATTAGAATAATACAGGAATAATGGCAACCGATGCAACGCATTTTCCGTCATATTTTGCCGGCATGAACCGCATGCGGTAGATGCAATCCGTTACAGTTTCGCTCAAAGCCGGATGTGGTGAACTTGTAATTTCCACTTTGCTGACAGCACCATCGGCCTCAATTACCACCGTAGCCATTACTTTGCCCGTAATGTTCTGCCCGGCAACTTCTTGTGGGAGTGTAAGCATCTGCGACAGTTCGGCGCTCAACTCGCTTGGTCTGCCTGTATCGATTTGTAGCGGAATGGCAGGCTGGAATCCGTTTTCGGACAAGTCTATTGTCTCCGTATCTTTTTCATATAAATGCCAGTCAATGGCATTGCGCCCCTTGGTCAGTGTCCGGGCATATTCGACACCCATTTTCAAATGTCCCTCCAGATAATCCCTGAAACCTTCAAGCACCCGCTCCTTGTCAAGCCGCAATCCGCTGGCCGTTTGTTTTTCAGGAATATCCCACTCTGCACCGGCCCTGTATATTTCAACGGCATCCATTCCGCTCATAAAGACATAACCATAAACTACGTTTTGTCTGTATGCTTTGTTCAATTCTGCTTTGATGGCTTTGTTCATAAGACATATCGAGTCGCAGTCCTGACACAGAATCGCATTTTTGAAACGTTCCGTTATATCCATGGCACTCCTCAGTCCGTCTTCAAAAGCGGCCATGATGGCAGAACTGTTACCCCGGGAAAGCAGCATTGCATCAAACTCCTCTCTGTGGGCTTCTCCTATAAACCATTTATATTCCATGATCCAGCCAGCCTGTGCTACGCCTACGGCATACGAAATCATATCATTAGGTGCCAGCAGGGCATTCCGTTCGTCGGGTGTAAGCTTCATGTTGTCTTTCAGTTTGCGGATTCCGTCCGGGACTGCAGGAGAATCAAATTTTGCAATTGCCGAAGCCAGGGCTTCCGATTGGGTGAGGTCATTGCTTGCTGTGGCGGTATCTATCCACTCTGGAAGAATAAGGGCATCGTCGGCATGCTCTTGGCACAGGAAATAGGGTCTGTTGTGATTTGCGATGTCGTAATAGCGTTTTTTCTCTTCATTGAAAAAAGAAAACCATTTATCAGATAAGGTGTAATAGTGCCGGGATATCTCATTTTCAGAAGCGATATGCTTCCTTACCTGTTTCAGCACATCGGAAATTGCGGCATCGATATAATCCAGTTCCGGATAGGGATTTGTTGAGTATGCTCCCATAAGGGCTCCGTTGCGGAAGCAGATCCTTCCCATTCCGGTACTCTCTGCAATGCCCCGCAATTGTTTCCGGAGCGAGGAATAGTCTTTTAGAACGATTTCTTTCCAATGCTTTACGCCAAAGTCATAGCCGGCGTGGATATACGGGGCATACTCTTTCCTGTAAGTTCTCACTTTGACGGATTTTCGGGCGAGCCTATCATAGGCGGTGGTATAGCATAAACTGTACACGATAGGATCCAGTACATCAATTTTGTCTCCCGGTTGGGGGAATTGTACTTTGGGTGCCGCTTTCTTTTCAGTCGCCATATTCCATACCGTATCCTTTGTCACCTTTATATCAGGCTCCTCTTCGGTTATCCGGTTCGTATTCTGAGCTCCGGCTGACATTACCATGCCTGCAAACAAAGCTATGAATGCTAGTTTTTTCATATCTGCTTCTTTTTTTACTTGTCGTAAAAGTAAATTTTTAATCCATATATTTTTTATGATTGCTGATAAGATTTACGGATTTCTGTTCACCGATTTGAACATTCAGCCATACAGAGCCTTGTGTGCATACGTTTTCATAACTGAAAATTACTTTTTTACCGTCCGGCTCCTAGTACGGATTGTTGGAAAAGAAAGTGTGGAGACGGTTCACTTATTCGTATTAGAGGTTCTGGTAAACCCGGAAGCAAATAAATAAAACAGTACCCCACACCTATATCGTATGTTGGTATAACACACAAATACAGATGATGAATGTGACCGCTTTCCCTTGCTTCCATTGAAATGTACCAGATTTCTAATACAAGGTTTCAGTAAAACACTTTCATCTATTATGTCTGGTTGCAATAGCAACCGTGCAAATATAAATAATGTTTTTTACCGGAGCACATTTGGGGTACTGATATTTTTGACAAAAATAATGTAGAAAATGCATGAATGTCTTACGATTTGAGAATAATTTATTGGATTGTTGGTCGGTAGATTCACTTTAAATCTGTATCTCTCTGCATACATGTTCAATATCGGACTGTACCGGCTTTCCCAACAGCCACTTTAAAGC
>CAJJNP010000016.1 GCA_905193145.1 uncultured Odoribacter sp.
GACATACCCAAGACGGATTATTCGGATTGCTATATACAATACTTGCAATATTGCCTTTATCTAAATATTCTCTTAGTTTGGCTTCCAGCTTCTGACCTCTATATTCATATATGTCAAACGTGATATATGGTTTGCCCATGACTTCCAATTGGGTCTTTTGTACAGGAAAACCTGGGTCAATGAACAAAACAGTATCTCTGCCGGCATGGCATTCTGTTAATGCCATAAATGCAACGTATGAAGCTTGCATGGCTCCTACTGTAGGTACAATACCTTCCGGACGAATATCAACGTCCATAAAGTTCTTGATAAAGCGAGAAGCTTCATTTGATAGTTCTGGATAGCCTTCCAACATGGGGTAGAATTGTGCAACACCTTTTTTCAGAGCTTCAATTTCAGCTTCGGTTCCAATACGTGATGGCGTAAGGCCCGGAACACCCATTTCCATACGAATGAATTTTTCTCCGGTTGCTTTTTCCAATATATTAGCGATTTTTACTGTGTCGCGGATGGAAGCGTCATCGAGATTGCTTACTCCGCATTGTGCCATAGTTGAGTCAACTAGTTGTTTGTCAATAAGATTATTTTGCATGATTATTATAGAGTTGTTTCTTACATTTTGAAACAATATTACAGTGTTTTGTTGGAAAAAGAAAGTGTTTCATGTATTTTAACTTATAAATAGGCTAATTTATAACGTTTGCAGATAACGACTAGGGATTATTAGGGAGATATGGTGTCGTTTTGACAGACTTTTTTCTCTATCTTTGTGCAGTATTGAAAAGTGATTGTTTTGAATCTGGAATTATTTATAGCGCATCGCTTGTTGGGAGGCGGTAAAGGTGATACAGTCTCAGTACCGATTGTAAAAATTGCAGTGGTAGGGATTGCTTTGGGGCTTTGTGTGATGCTGTTGTCTGTTTTTATCATCATGGGATTCAAAAAGGAGATTACAGATAAGTTGTCTGGTTTTACTTCTCATTTGGAAATTACTTCATGTGATGAGGACGCTTTGTATGCGGGGCAAGGGGTGATTGTGACGGATAGTTTGTTGGGTGCTTTGTGTCGGATTGATGGGGTGAAGCAGGTTGCTCGTTATGTGACGAAACCATCTATACTGAAAAGCGATACGGATATTCATGGTGTTATGTTGAAAGGAGTGGATTCGCTTTATGATGCTTCTTTTTATGGACGGCATTTAAGTGCCGGCCGTTTGCCTGTCTTGAACGGATTAAAAGCTTCTAACGAAATTTTATTATCGGCTTCTGTTGCAGGTCTTTTGCAGGTGAAGGTGGGCGATCGTATCGCATCACATTTTGTGCAGGACCCTCCTCGTGTGCGAATGTTTACGGTCGTGGGTGTTTATAATACGGGTTTTAAGGAATACGATGACATGTTTGTCTTGTGCGATATTCGTCATTTGCAAAAATTGAACGGTTGGCAAGAAAATGAGGTGACAGGAGTCGGAGTGGAGCTTTTTGAACTTCCGAAAATAGCTCAGGTGGAGGAAAAAATTGATAAAATCCTTCCTTTGGATGGGGTAAATAGCTGCTTCCGGGTTGTTTCTTTACATGATGTGGCTCCGCAGATATTTGATTGGTTGGATTTGCTTAATATGAATGTTGTGATCATATTGACGCTTATTGTTGCTGTTGCCGGATTTAATATGGTGTCCGGACTTTTGATTTTGATACTTGATAAAACAGCATTGATTGGTATTTTGAAGGCATTGGGTTATCGGAATATTCGTTTGCAGAAGTTGTTTTTATATATTGCAATTGGGTTGATATCCAAAGGTATGCTGGTTGGTAATCTGTTGGCATTGCTTTTGGGAGGATTACAGCATTGGTTGCAGATTGTTCAGCTCGATCCGGAGGTTTATTATATGGACACAGTGCCGGTTTGTGTAAATATTGGGGCGATGATTTTATTGAATGTTGGAGTTTTGCTGGTTTCTGTATTGATGTTGGTGATTCCTACAATTTTGGTATCAAAAATCCGTCCGATAAAAGCTATAAGATTTGAATAATGAAACTGAAAGAATTGGTTATACTCCATCGTCATGGAATTATGGGAACGGTGATATTCCATTTGTTGATTGCCATTTTGTTTATGAGTATGCAGATTTCAAGGGTTCGTGTGCATACGGAAATGGAAATTCAGATGGATGTGCCGGAGAAAGAAGAAATTCAGAAACAGGAATTGGAAAAACAGCGGCAGGAAGAAATCCGTCAGAAAACATCCGAAGAAGAGGTGGAACGGATGTTGCGTTCTATTGCCGTAAATGAGAATATTACAGCGCAAAATAAGCAGACGGCTGATGCCAGTGTAGAGGATTATGTCAATGAGATTTTAGATGAATTGCGTGAGGCTGGCGATGATGGTCGTTACCAAGTGAAGCGTGACAAGCATTATAAACAAGATAGTCTGCAACGTGTCCGAGATTTGCAGGAACAAGAACTTGATTCGTTGAAATCGACCTTTTATTCCGGGGAGAGTAGTGTTAGTTATAATTTGAAAGGTCGTTATGCCCGTATTTTACCGATACCGGTATTTAAATGCGAGTCAGGTGGTCGGGTGGTTGTGGAAGTTATTGTTAATCCCCGGGGTGTGGTGATAAAGGCTGATGTAATAAAAAGTCAGTCTGCTCCTGATGAGCGTCTGTGGAGAGTTGCTGAGGATGCAGCCAATCGTTCTCGCTTTAATGATAAGGCTGACGCTCCTGCTCAGCAGAAGGGGACGATTACTTATAATTTTGTAAAGCAGTGATTATTTCGTTATAAATTGCAAGGTCGTGGATAGGGCATTGATTTCTTTTGAACGTTTTTCTTGGGTGTCGGCACTATTGGATCTTTTTTATCCCCGGGTGTGTGAGGTATGTGGTTCTGTCTTGGTGCGTGGAGAAAATTATTTATGTACGTCTTGTTTGGCTGATTTCCCTTTTGTTGATGAAGATTTTGCAACAGATAGAAGTGTGCTGGATAATTTTAATGAAAATTTTCGTCCGGAGGCATTGCATGCATTATTCTATTATAACAAATATAGCGATTACAGAAAATTGGTGTATAGTGTCAAGTATCATGCTAATCGTAAGTTGGGTGTGTATTTGGGACGGATGTTGGGTCAGAAGATTATTCGCTCTTGTCGTGCGGATTGTGTTGTTCCCATACCTTTGCACCCTAAGCGTGAACGAGAACGGGGATTTAACCAGGCACGAGAGATTGCCCGGGGAGTGTGTGAGGTGTTAGGTGTGGAACTTTTGGACAATGTTGTGGAACGGAAGCGCAATAATGTGTCGCAAACGGGCAAAAACGCAGCTGAGCGTTTGGAGAATGTGTCCGGGATTTTTGAATTGCGCCATCCTGAATTGATTCGAGGACGTCATATACTGCTGTTGGATGATGTCATAACGACAGGTGCTACTGTCGGAGCGTGTCTTGAGGCCTTGGCGGAAGCCGGGGATGTCCGTTTCAGTCTTGCCTGTCTTGCCAGAACGATGTGAATGGGGGGGGATAAGTGCAGTTTTTCTTATGTTTATGTTCTGATTCGGTCAAATTTACAGATAGTTTATTTTTATATCAAAAGTATGGTAACTATATATCTTTGTAATATATTTGAGAGGAAGAGGAGTGAGAGAAAATATGGAGATGGTTAGGAGAGATTTATCGGATTGTATTACTTTTTTGAAACTTTGGCACGTTTTTTGGAGTATGATAAGTACATTTTTTTCATAAGTTTGTATTAGGTTAGTTAGTAGTAAAGGTTTCCCGCTGTGATAGCTCGGAACCTTTTTTTTTATTCTATCTTGCCGTGATAGCAAGGTGGAGTTCGGTGGATAGATTTTATCCCAATTTTTCAATCCCATTTTAAATTTTATTTGTACTTTTGCATCGGATTTCTTAATCAATAGTGCTTGATATTTAGTTCTCATCTTTTTATATTCCCTGATGAGACTGTTTGTAGAGCATTGTGGCAGATGTAATGCTGTCCGAACTCTTAAGGTTCATTATTAGCATTTCCGAGGGAATGAACAAAGGTAAAGGAAAGAATAATGAACCATATACATTTGATTTTATTTCATGAATAAATTTATGTTTTATCCAGCTTTGGCTGTCGCATTGATAGCTGAAGGGGCTTTTTGTGTGCCTATATGTGCATACAAAAAGATTGTACAGCCGATGACACTCACTGCACTTTACAACCTTGCTGACCAGCAGAGTCAAACGGTGAGAGTTAGTGAGGTAGCTCTACGGGCAGCCGATGAAGGGGTGGCAGCAGCCAAATCAGCTTTGCTGCCAAGTATGGATTTGAGTCTTCAAGGCAGTTATACGGGTAATGCCTTTATGCTATCGCGAGGCTTTTCGAGGGATGGGGCAACCGATTACATCGTACCAGGCGTAGGAGCTGTTCCTATGAAAAATGGCAAGCAAGACACTCCTCATTGGGGGAACAGTTTTACGGCTCAAGTGTCGCAGGTTGTATATGCCGGAAGTATCATCCGTTCGGGTATTCGCATGGCCGAACTGGGAAGAGAAATGGCAGAACTCAATGTAGAGAATAATCGGCAAGAGGTACGTTTCTTGCTGACGGGATATTACCTTGACCTCTGCAAATTGAGTAATCAGATCGAGGTAATTCGTCAAAATATCGCACTGACTCAGACTGAACTTAAACAAATGAAAGCTCGTCGTGCAGAGGGCACAGTTTTGCAAAACGACATCACCCGTTATGAATTTCAGTTACAGAATCTCGAACTAACCTTGACAAAGCTCACTGACGCTTCTGCCGTCATCAATCATCAGTTAGTCACGACACTTCATTTACCGGAACAGACAGTTTTAGTCCCTGATAAGAATGAACTTGATGCAGAAATAAATATGCTCACAGCTGTGGCTGCCCAAGAGTCATGGCAGCAGACAGCAGCAGACAACAACCTGGGCATCCGTCAGGCAACAGTTGCCATTAGTCTTGCAGAGCAGAAGGTGAAGCAGGCTAAAGCTGCGTCATTGCCTTCGGTAGCTATCGTAGCAGAAAATCAGTTCTTCGGACCCTACACGCAAGACCTCATTCCGAAAGATTGCAATGTAAACGTGTGGTTTGTTGGGATAGGAGTAAAATTCAATCTTAGCAGCCTCTGGAAAAACAAATATAATATTCGCAAGGCACGTATAGAACACTGGCAGTCGCAGGAAGAACTTACCTTGACGCGTGAGGGGGTGGAAAACGGTGTGCAGGCCAGTTACACCAATCTTCAGACATCCTATACTGAAGTGAATGCGCAGCAGAAACAGGTGGAACTTGCCAATCAGAATTACGCTGTGGTGCAAAACCGCTATCAGAATGGTCTTGCGCTTCTTACTGATATGGTCGATGCTTCCAACATGAAACTCTCTGCCGAAATGGCACTGGTAAATGCCCGAATCGGTATGCTTTATAATTTCTACAAACTCAAATACGTAACAAATACTTTATAAAAATGGAAAAGAACAAGATACACGTTTATTTATATAATACGCTCATCGTACTTTGCCTTTTGTGCGGAGCAGTCTATGTGGTCAGTCAGTTTATGTACTTCGGCAGTGGAGAATTTACCGACAATGCCCGTGTTCGTCAGAATGTCGTGCCTCAGAGCAGCCGTGTGCAAGGCTTCATTCGTGAGGTGCGTTTCACTGATTTTCAGCAGGTAAAGAAGGGGGATACGCTGGTCATCATTGAGGATACAGAATTCCGTTTGCGACTGGCTCAGGCTGAGACAGACCTTCTCCGTGCCAAACAAGGTTCGCAGGGAACGGCAAGCAGTATCGTTACAACCAAGACAAGCATGACCGTTACCGAGGCAGGTATCGAATCGGCACGTGCACAGATGGAGAATGCCATGCGTGAAGACAACCGTTTCAAGAACCTCCTCAGTCAGGATGCCGTCACTCCACAACAATATGACAAGGTACATACGGTTTATCTAAGTGCCAAAGCTGCCTATGAGCAGGCGGTTCGTTCACGACAGATGCAGTCGGCTGTTGTAACCGAACAGGGACACCTTCTTTCTGCTTCAGAACAGGGTATAGAACTGGTCCGTCGTGCTGTCGACCTTGCCCGCCTAAATCTTTCTTATTGCTACATCATTGCCACTTGCGACGGTACTGTCGGTACGAAGGATATTCATGCAGGACAGCTTGTCAATCCGGGTCAGACACTGGTGAGTATCGTCGACAAGGATGAACGTTGGATTGAGGCAAACTACAAGGAAAGCCAATTATCTCATATCAAGTTGGGCAATAAAGTAGAGATAACAGCTGACGCCGTTCCTGGCGTGGAATATACAGGTACGGTGGAACGCATCTCCGATGCTACCGGCAGTGCCTTCTCACTTATTCCTATCGACAATGCCACCGGCAATTTTGTGAAGGTTGAACAACGTGTTACCTTGCGTATTAAACTTGATCCGAGCAGTGATATTGCCAAACTAAAGGGTGGTTATAATGTAGAATGTATCGTTAAGGAGTAATGCGCAATGGGACAATTAACAGAATTTTTCATGAAGAGTGCCGGCGGTCCTTCTCCTAACATGGGTTTTTCCATGTCGATGATGAAGGGATGGGTGCCCCGCCGTATTCAGCCCTGGCTGTACGTACTGACCGCTTTTTGCTTTCAGTTCAGCGGAGGTGTTTATCTCGGTGCGCTGGATAGCATCCGTGGCACCACCAACTTCATGATTGAGGATACACTCTTCCTGCTTTATGCCACACTTGCGGGCATGGCTGTGTATTTTCCTATGCTCTTCCGCATGAAGTTTCGTTTCACTAACCGGCAGCTACTTTGCTGTTCAGCCATTGTTCTTGGTCTATGCAATGCGTTGACAATGCATTGCCAGTCGATCCCAATACTGACAGTGGTGTGCTTCATTGCAGGAATGGCCAAAATACAAGGCACGTTCGAATGTATGAGCAACATCCAACTTTGGATTACGCCCCGACGCGATTTCGCTGTATTCTTCCCTGTGCTACACATTATCCTGCTCACAGCCCTTGAAGGAAGCGGATGGCTTGCAGCTTGGTTTGGACATCATTTTACCTGGCAGATGATGCACGTCTTTACTATTGGAACCATGCTGATTGTACTGTTAACACAAGTCATCTTCTGCCGTCCGTTCTGTCCCATGCCCCAGCGTCTGCCGCTTAAAGGGATTGACTTTCAGGGAGCATTGCTCATCTGTGGGCTGATGCTGGTGGTGTCGTATATCGTGGTGTATGGCGACCATTTCATGTGGTTGGACACGTTCCGTATTCGTCTCCTGGTAGGCGTTGCCATTGTGCTTTTCGGTATTGTGCTCTACCGCTTACACTATTACCGTTACCCTTACGTCGAACTGAGTCTTTTCGCACGACGCAACGTTGTTCCCATTCTCATTGTTACTTTCTTTGCTGAACTTGCTTTCGGTGCAGAACACACAATGGAAGAGATACTTTACTGTGAGGTTATCCGGCTGGAAGAACTCACCAAAGAGGCGCAGTATATGTGGGTACTTCCCGGTATGTACGTTGGCATCCTATTTGACCTCTATTGGCTGAAAGTCAGGAAATGGAAGTTATGGAAACTCTTCGGAATCGCTTTTATCAGTATTGCGTTCTATGGCATGTTGATGTACTTCATATTGGACATGAATGTCAATATTGAACAGTTCCGACTTGCCATCTTCTTGCGAGGTTTTGCTTATGCCATACTTTCTCCAGCATTGATGTGGGCTTTAGACGAATCGGTTCCCAGTCTTGAACAATTTTTTATGGGCTTGTTCGTATTCAACATTCTACATATGTATTTGGCAGGAGCAGCAGGTTATGGTATTTATACAACCATTTTCTCGCATTTTATGAACGACAACATAGTGAACTACGGACAGCAACTTACCCTCACTCACTTGGATATGGCGCACTTTGATTTTGGTGGGTATGTTGGGAACGACTTCCTGCACTCCATGATGATGGTGACAATAAAACAGGTTTACGGCTATGTAATTTGGTTTGTCTTGGCATTTGCTGCCCTCTTCCTGCTGTGCGATATTCCGACCGTCCGTACAAATATCAGGAAAGTACCCCGTTGGCCGGTTTATGCTATCGAGTACCTTTCAAAAAAAAGATAAAGGGCTATAAAAGCTATACTTATTATTCTTGTGATTTACGATATCAGCAATGAGAATGATTTCAGAATGGATTCGTCTCATTGTTGATGTTTACAGTTCTCCTTATAGTCTTTTTGTATTGGGAAATGGGGAATATCTTCGTCAAGAGTCCTCAAATAATTAATAGTAATCTCATGTGTTTTTAGTGGATGGCATTGCATTTATTAAAGATAGCAAAATTCCCTATAATATACTAAATTAGCAACAGTTATGAGTGGTTTTCTGCGGAATTGTTGTTGATTTGGCATGATTTTTGCATGTAATAAGTACATTTTTTTTCATAAGTTTGTATTAGGTTAGTTAGTAGTAAAGGTTTCCCGCTGTGATAGCTCGGAACCTTTTTTTATATCTGTTTTTTGTTGTATGTTTTGTATGGAAAGTTACCTGCTTTTTAAAAAGAAAATCATTATTTTTGTCCGATAGTCCTTTGAAGATGGGCAGATAATAAATAAAAATGAGATAGAAATGAGTGCAAAAAATCAAAATATTTTTCGTTGGGATTGGCTGGGGATAATCGCAGTGGTAGTTTTTATTCATGCTTGTGCAAATCGAGGGTATCCGGAAGGAGGGCCCAAAGATGAAACTCCTCCACAGGTTGTGATGGAGCAGCCTATGTCGTTTACTACGAATTTTAAGGGTAAGCGAGTGAATATATACTTTGATGAATTTGTACAGTTGAAGGAAATAAATAACAAGTTTATATTTTCGCCACCGGTAAAAAAAGACCCGAAAGTAAGTTTGAAAGGGAAATATGTGCAGGTAGCTATTCCTGACTCATTGCGCCCGAATACGACTTATAGTTTGGATTTTGCTGATGCTATTGTTGATAATAATGAGGGAAATCCGTTGGGATTTTATCGTTATGTGTTTTCTACAGGAGAAACAATTGATACACTGGAATTAAGTGGAACGGTGGTGAATGCCGAGTCGTATGAGCCTATGCTGGGTGTTCTGGTGGCTTTGTATGAGAAACAAGGTGATTCTATTCCTTTGAAAGAGTTGCCTGATTATATAGCTCGCACAGATAGTTCCGGTAATTTTAGAGTTACAAATTTGCGGGAAGCAGATTATCGGGTGATGGCGATTGAGGATGCCAATCGGGATAAGATGTATACTCCGGAGTCTGAGATGTTTGCTTGGATAGATACAACGGTGCATCCGATTGTGATGCCGATGGTCAGAACGGATACATTCAGATTGATAGATAAGATTATCGAGCAGGATACTGTTATGAGGGATAGTATCGTGACTCAGGAGTACCTCGCGTTTGGGCCCAGTAATTTGTATCTGCGTGCATTTTTGGAGAAGTTGACTCAACTTTATCTGGTGGATGATGAGCGGAAAGAGCGTGAACGTCTGAATTTTACCTTTAGTATCCCGGGTGACAATCAGTTTAAGGCGTTGTTGTGGGATACGTTGTCGGCAGAGCCATTAAAGGAGGATTGGTATTTCAAGGAGGGAAGTGCCGGTAAAGATACCATATCATTATGGATAAAGGATTCGACAGTGTATAAAAAAGATACGTTGAATATGATTTTAAGCTATTTACGTACGGATAGTACAGGACAGTGGGTAACTTATCAGGATACTGTACGTTATACATTCAAGGATAAGGAAGTAAAAGAGAATAAGCGGAAAAAGGATGAAAAACCGAAAATCGATTTTTTGTCTATTAAACCGAGTGTTTCGGCTGATATGGATTTGGGAACGCGATTTTGTTTTGAATTCGGGCGACCGATAGATAAGCAAACATTAAAGCATATTCGGGTGTCTGAAAAAGTGGATACAGTCTATCAGCCCATGAAATTTGAAGTGGAAGAAGATCCTGTGAAGGTGCGAACCGTTTATGTCGATGCCGAATGGAAAGCAGGAGGAGAGTATCAGATAGAGATAGATTCGGCGACGATTTATGATATTTATGGTCGTTTTAATGATAAGTTTGATAAGAAATTCAAAGTGAAGACCGAGGAGAGTTATGGAAAGCTGTTTTTAATGGTAAAGGGTGTAGAGGGCAATACGATTATACAGTTGTATAAGTCAGAGAGTGGGAAGTCTGAGAATGGAAAACGTAAATATCAGGTGGTGAGGGAACAGCAGGTAGGTAAAGATGGACAAGTGACGTTTGAATTGTTGCCGGAAGGTAAATATATGGTTAGAGCCGTATTGGATGTTAATAATAATGGGGAGTGGGATACGGGGTTGTATTTGAAACATCAGCAGCCGGAGGAAATTATATACCTTCCTATTGAGATTTCTGTGAAACAGAATTTTGATATTGAGCAGGAGTTCGATTTGAAAAAGAAGTATGACGTTGTAACTAAGGATAAAGATGTATGAAACGAGTAATCTGTTTATTAGCTTTTGTTTTGGGGATAAGTTTGGCATTGACAGCCCAACAGAAGTATCCGCCTATAGAGAAATTAGTGTATGACGGTTACTATAATTGGGGAATTATTTGGGTGAAAGCCGGTAGGGTTGAGTTCTCATTGTCTCAGTCTGATAAATATCCTAACGCACAAAAGCTAGAAGCAGTCGGAGTTTCATTACCGTCGTGGGATTGGGTGTTTACGGTCAGAGATACGTTAGTTACGCATTATGATAAGAACACTTATTTCCCTTTTGAGTTTTCGCGTAAAGCGCACGAGGGTAATTATCACAAGACATTTGATTATAAGTTTCATTATAATGATTCGTTGGTGATTGGGGATGTCCATCGCATTGGGCGATATCGTAGGACAGATACTGTACGTTTAAAGGCTGATACATATGATATGCTTTCTGTGGCTTGGATGACGCGTGAGTTGGATTTTGACAGCTATAAAAAAAATGAACTGATACCGATACGGATATTGATTGATAGTAAGATTTATGATTTGTATATCCGTTATTTAGGAACAGGAAAGACAAAAGTAGCCGGACAGAAGAGAGAATGTTATATTTTTTCGCCTTTATTGGTGGAAGGAGAGGTTTTCCGAGGGGGCGAAGGAATGAAAATATGGGTCAGCAAAGATGAATATCGTTTGCCATTGCTTGTGGAAGCTAAGATATTGATAGGTTCGGTGAAGGCTTTGTTGGTTCCGAATGAGAGTAAGGTAATAATACAATAAAATAAACGATTATGAGAAAAGTATTGGCTATTTTACTGATGGGGCTGCTTTTGGGCAGTGGTCTGATTTCGTGTAAGGAAGGCGGTGGCAGGAAGGCAGCTTTACAGGCTGTTACCGGTTCTGTTAACGAGATATTGGTGATTACACCGAAAGTGCGTTGGGATGGTCCGATAGGGGATTCTATCCGGGCTTATTTTGGGCAGCCGCAGATGGGATTGCCACAAGGTGAGCCTGTTTTCGATTTGATAAGTTTGCCGATGTCTAATTTTGACAAGACTGTTAAAGCGCATCGGAATGTGTTGATTGTGTCGTTGAAGAGCAGTGTTGATACAGCAAGTATTACCTATTCCGATAGTCCTTGGGCACGCTCTCAGAAGGTTTTTCGAATTGTAGCACCTACGGAAGAGGCTTTTTATAAGGTGTTTGATGCCAATAAAGAAAAAATTATGAGAGTGTTTCTGGCAGCAGAACGTGATCGTTTGATTGATATTTATAAGAGTTCTCCCAATACGAAAGTGTTTGACACTTTTAGGGATGAGTACGATATGTTGTTATATTGTCCCGGAGGATATAATATTAACAAGGATACTGCCGACTTTGTTTGGGCTTCTTATGAAACAAGAGTGGATAGTCGTGGTTTTATCTTTTTTGAAGAGCCTTATGAAAGTGTCAGTCAATTGGAGTATCAGGTTATTTTGGATGAGGTGAATGAAAAGCTGAAACAGTTTATTCCGGGACCGTTGGATAGCACTTGGATGGCCCTTGATATGGTGACTCCTATGACGGCAGCAAATTATCAATATGCAGGCAAGCATTATGCATGGTTGATTAAAGGTTTGTGGCAAGTCGAAAATGATTATATGGGAGGACCGTTTGTATTGAATGTTGTGCTTGACCAGAAGAACAATCGTGTCCTGTATATGATGGGGTATGTGTACGCACCTGATGGTAAAAAACGTAATTTGTTGCGTCAGGTTGAAAGTACCGTTTATTCTATGAATATTGATTTACCAGAAGAAGAGGAAAAAGAATAGTCATGAAAAATATGTTTATACTGGTCTGTTTGCTTTTTTTCGGTGGATGTGTGCAAGCTGTATCTCCCGGTAGTGCGAATATTGAGTTGTATAAGACATTGTTGGCAGGGAAAAAAATAGGAATTGTAGCCAATCAAACAGCTGTTGTTGGAGATAAGCATACTGTTGATTTCTTGCGGGAGAATGGGATGGAAATCGTTCGTATTTTTTGTCCTGAGCATGGCTTTCGTGGAGATGTTGATGCCGGTGAAGCTGTTGGTGACTATAAGGATAAGGCAACAGGATTGCCTGTAGTTTCTTTATATGGAAAAAAGAAAAAACCTTCTGCTGCCGATTTGGCGGGATTGGATGTGGTTGTATTTGATATGCAAGATGTTGGTGTCCGATTTTACACGTATCTTTCCACGCTTCACTATGTGATGGAAGCGTGTGCAGAAAATGGTATTGCCATGATTGTGATGGATCGTCCTAATCCCAATGCTTTCTATGTAGATGGGCCGGTGTTGGAAATGAAACATGCTTCGTTTGTCGGTATGCATCCGGTGCCAATCGTTTATGGAATGACGATAGGAGAGTATGCCCGAATGATTAATGGCGAAAACTGGCTGAAAGATGGGGTGAATTGCAAGTTGACTGTTATTCCTTGTCAGGGGTGGAGTCGTGATATGATTTATAAGTTGCCTCGTAAGCCATCTCCTAATTTGCCTGATAGTGTTTCTGTGATGTTGTACCCTTCGACTTGCTTGTTCGAAGGAACGGTTGTGAGCGAAGGACGGGGAACATTGACTCCTTTTCAGGTGTTTGGGCATCCTGACTTGAAAAATATGCCTTATAAATTCATTCCCCGTAGTATTCCAGGCATGAGTAAGTCTCCTAAATGTATGGGAAAAGAATGTTATGGAATGGATTTAAGGAATTGTTATGATGAAGTAAAATCAGGTAAGCGTTTGCGATTAGATTGGTTGTTGGAGGCCTATAGGAATTATAGCGGTAAAAATGCTTTTTTCTTGCCTTTTTTTGAAAAGCTGGCCGGAACGGAGCAGTTGCGTAAAGATATTGAAGCTGGTAGGAATGAAGAAGAAATCAGAGCTTCCTGGAGACCTCAATTGGAGGCGTTTAAACATGTAAGAGCCAAATATTTGATTTATTAAAATAGTGGTTATGTCTGAGAGTATGAAGAAACCGTTAGGACGGCGTATTTTGAAATGGACACTGTGGAGTGTATTGGGAGGAATTGTCTTTTCGGTGTTGGCAATAGGGATTGTTGTTAATTTTATATTTACATCTGATAAGCTGACTCCGATGGTGGAAAAAGTGGCGGCAGAATATTTGAATGCGGATTTGCGATTTGGAAAAATCGAGTTGACATTTTTTTCAACATTCCCTGATTTTGGGCTGGAGATTACCGATGCTTCGGTGGTTTCAAAAGCATTGAAAGATGTGGAGGAACGTTCTGAAATGCTGGCATGCGATTCTTTAATGGCAATGAAGTCATGTTTGGTGACATTTAATCCTATTGCTTATTTACAGAAAAAACGTATTGTCATCAAAGATTTTGTGTTGGATGAGCCGATGATATATGCTTTTATCGATTCAACCGGAGTGGCAAATTGGGATATGATGTTGCCGGATACTACGGTTGTAGATTCGTCAACTATCGATACGTTGCAAACGGATACATCAGATTTTACATCTGGTATTCGCTTGAGAAATGTGCGTATCAATGGCGGAAATTTGATTTTTGATGATAGAAGTACTTCTTTATATGCAAAAGTGGAGGGTTTGGATTTATCCATGGATGGTTTTCTTGGGAAAAGACGTTCCCGTTTAAAATTGGATTGTTCCACAAAAAATGTATTGTTTTGGGAAAATGGTAAGTTGTTGGTAAATCATCTTGCTTTGGGGGTGGAAACGGGGATGAGAATTAATCGTGATTCTTCTTTATATACACTAGAAAAAGCAGTCTTCGATATTAATGGCGTGCGTTTTGGCGCCGGAGGTACTTTGCGTGGAAATTCAGAATTGAATGTATTGGAAGTTAATTTGGGATATGGGATTCATATACCATCATTAAAGACCTTACTGGATTTAGTGCCTGCTGCTATATTGAAAAAGTCAGAGGATGTAAGAGTGCAGGGAGAAGTGGTGTGTAAAGGTACTCTTTCCGGTTTGTATGGGAAGCAGAATATTCCTCAATTGCTTGCAGAGTTTCAGGTGACAAATGGATTGATTGCTTATCCGGGGATGCCATCACAAATTGATACGTTGAATATGGATTTGAAAGCTTTTGTTGATTTGGAAAAACAGAAGGATTCATATATCCAGCTGCGTAATTTTAAAATGGTAGGAGGAGGTTCTACCATCGCTGCCGAGGGGGAAGTAGAGCATTTATTGACAGATCCGTTGGTTAAGGCAAAAATCAATGCCGCAGTGGATTTTGAAGATTTTACAAAAGTATTTCCTTTGGCGGATGGAGTGACTTGCAGAGGTGTTTTGAATGCCGGTTTGCAGGGGAAGGTGTTAATGAGTGATATTCAAAATGGAGACTATGGAAAGATATTTGCAGGAGGAGGTATTCAAGCGAAGGAAATAGAGATCTTTATCCCTCAGGATAGTATTGTGGCTAAAGTTAAAAGCGCAGGAATGGCTTTTGCTTCTAATCGGGAAAACCGGCAAACCTTGCAAGGGAAGGATTTGTTGAATGGTCTGGTAGGGTATTCAGGGTTGGATATTCATGTAAAAAACAGAGTGCGTCTATTGATGGATACCACTTGGCTGACCATAAAGACCTCACCTTTGCGGGATACAACATCCGTTGCATCTATGAGTTCAAATGTAAAATTGGGAAGAACGATTTTTATTGTTCGTGATACGTTATTGGTGGGATTAAAAAAGGCTACTGCTGATGCTCGTTTAGAGCCTTCAAAGCGTAATAATAAGATTCCTAAAATACATGGCAGTGTCGTTGTTGATAGCTTGAGAATGCGTATGCTAGGTAATCGGTTGAACATGGCTCATGCAGAATTTGAGGTAGATGCCGTACAGAATCCCAAGAATCGGAAAATGTGGTTGCCGGCCGGATATGTCGATTTTGTAGGTATGCAAGCATATACTCCTTATTTCCCATTGCGGATAAAAATGCCGGGAACCAGATTGCAGTTTAATTTCAATGAGATATTATTGGATTCTGCTGTAGTGAAAATGGGGCGTTCCGATATGCGTTTGACAGGAAGAATAACCAATTTAGCCCGTACTTTCTTTAAAAAGGATACGTTGCGAGGAGAATTATTGGTAAGTTCACGCATGATTAATTGCAATCAGCTAATGAAGGCATTGGAGGCAGGCACTGAATATATGAATAAAGTAGCTTCAGGATATAAAGATACAATATCCGGAGACGGAGATATTGATGATATGAAAGAGGTCGAGGTTCTTAGCGATAGTCTCTCTTACGATTCAGGAAGCTCGCTTTTCGTAGTTCCTCCAAGAGTTGATTTTACATTCCAGATGGATGTTGATAGAGTCAAATTCGGCAAAGTTGATTTGGATAGTATTCATGGTGAGGTTGTGGTTAGAAATCAGTGTGTTCAATTAGAGGATTTGGTGTTGAAGTCGTCTGCTGCTAATATGAGTACATCTGCTGTTTATCGAGCTACTGATACCGTGAAAGCCTATACTGGTTTTGCTTTACAGATGCACGATATTCAGGTGGATAGTTTGGTTCATTTGATGCCTGATTTAGATACATTATTTCCTATGTTGCGTTCGTTTGCCGGAACCGTAGATTTTCATATTGCAGCCGATGCTTGGTTGGATTCTACATTGATGATTGATTTGCCTACGTTGCGTGGTGCTGCTTATTTGAACGGGCGTAATATGGTGTTGATGGATGGAGAGACCTTTGCTGAAATATCTAAGATGTTGATGTTTAAAAATAAAGAGCGGAACATGATAGATAGTATATCTGTTGATTTGTCTATCAAGGACGGAACGGTGGAGATTTTTCCTTTTATGGTAGAAATCGATCGCTATAAAGCAGCGGTTGGAGGAGAACACAATATTGATATGACATTTAAATATCATATTTCTATTTTAAAATCTCCACTTCCATTCAAAGCCGGTCTGGATGTTTCCGGTAATCTTGACAAGATGAAATTTAGGATAACGAAAGCTAAGTATAAAGATATATTTATGCCTTCCAAACGAGCGAAAGTTGATAGTACTCAATTGAACTTAAAGCTTCGAATTCGTGATATGTTGAAAGTTGGCAGAAAATAAACAAGGGATGCTCACGCATCCCTTGTTCTCTATATATAAAGTTTACGAAGTAAACCCACGGTTCAGTATGTGAATTTCCCGAATTCGCTGAGTATCGTGAGCTTGTTTCCTTCACCTTCGTCGTTGTCGTAGCAACGTCCGATGATTTGTGCGTCAATGTTGAAACTCTTGGAAATGGCAATGATGTCTTCTGCTAAATCTTCATCGACATAGATTTCCATGCGGTGTCCCATATTGAACACTTTGTACATTTCCTCCCAAGGAGTGGCAGATTGTTCTTGTATCAATTGGAACAAAGGAGGCACGGGAAACATATTGTCTTTTACGATATGCATATTTTCCACGAAGTTCATCACTTTGGTCTGTGCGCCACCAGAGCAATGTATCATACCATGGATTTGTTTTCTGTATTTGTCTAATATTTTTTTGATTACAGGAGCATATGTACGGGTGGGAGACAGGACTAATTTGCCTGCATTTACATCTGTACCTTTTACTGCATCTGTTAGTTGACAGTTGCCGGCGTAAACGAGTTCTTCTGGTACGTTATTGTCATAGCTTTCCGGATATTTTTTTGCCAGATATTTTGCAAATACGTCATGACGAGCTGAGGTCAGACCGTTTGATCCCATTCCGCCATTGTATTCTGTTTCATAGCTGGCTTGTCCAAAGGAGGCTAAACCTACGATAACGTCTCCCGGACGGATATTGGCGTTATCAATGACATCTTCGCGTTTCATGCGGCAAGTCACGGTTGAATCTACGATAATGGTGCGAACCAAGTCTCCGACGTCTGCTGTTTCTCCGCCTGTTGAGTAAATATTTACTCCTAATTTGCGGTATTCTGCCAATAGTTCTTCGGTTCCATTGATGATGGCAGCAATTACCTCTCCTGGAATTAGATTTTTGTTACGCCCGATGGTCGAAGAAAGCAAAATGTTGTCTACAGCACCTACGCATAATAGATCATCAATATTCATGATTAATGCATCTTGTGCTATACCTTTCCATACTGACAAGTCGCCTGTTTCTTTCCAATATAGATATGCTAACGATGATTTAGTACCGGCACCATCAGCATGCATGATGTTGCAATAATTCTCGTCTCCGCCTAAAAAGTCTGGAACAATCTTGCAGAACGCACGAGGAAATACTCCTTTATCAATGTTTTTAATAGCGTTGTGTACATCTTCTTTAGATGCTGATACGCCGCGTTTGTTATATCTTTCGTCTTTTCTCATACCTAGGAATTAAAAGTCTTTCTTTGGGCAAAATTACTGAAAATAATCGTAATTATCAGTTTTGTATTTAGATTTATCGTCCGAATGTGCGTCTCAATAGAAGATAGAGGCGCCACCACATGATTAGCAATAGCCCTATGCCTATTAACAGACTCGTGGCTTTTCCCGTGTGCAGAAAGTAGCCGATTGTAAAGGCTATTCCTTCTACTCCATTCCAAGGATTCATGGCAACGAGCGTGTATCGATAGTTGCTGGCAACAGAACTCATGGAGAGAGCGGAGCAGGCAATTACTAAAATAATAAATGAAATAACTAGGAACCAAATATTTATTTTTCTCATAAATTGATTTTTATGCAAATGTATATAAAAAAACTGTCTGGTTTTTTCCCAGACAGCTTTTTTATATAGTGTGACGTTCATTATTGTCTTGCACCTAACTGCGCATCAAGATAGAAAATTGCACCTTCACCGGCTTTCTGTAATTTATCAACAATTCCTTGTGCAGTTGCTTCTTCTTCTACTTGTTCTTTTACAAAACCCCATAGGAAATTCTGTGTTGCATTGTCTTTTTCTGCGTGTGCTACTTCAATCAATCCGTCAATTAATTTTGATACATGACATTCATGTTCGTAAACGTGTTTGAAAACTTCCAGCGGGCTTCCCCAACCTGTTGGAACTACATCAACTTTGTCAACTTTTGCAATTCCTCCACGTTGCATGATATAGCTTGCCATTTCATATGCATGGCCTACTTCTTCTTGAGACTGTTTTTTTAACCAGTTTGCAAAACCGTTAAAACCTTCTCTTTCCATATAGAAAGACATTGACAAGTAAAGATTTGCTGACCATAATTCTGCAGTGATTTGGTCGTTTAGCGCTTGTTGTAATTTTTCTGAGATCATGACATTAAAGTTTTAATCATTATACTCGTTGTGTGACAAATTGTATGCCAAAAGGCATGATTGCCATTTTGGCATACTTGAATGTTTATTTTCTTCCTTTTTGCTGTTCGCGCAATCTTCTCTGCTGTTCTTTCTGCATTTCTTCCAGACGTTGTTGGAACTTGGATTTCTTCATTGGTTTTGTCTTGGCAATTTCAATTTGCTTGAGCAATTTTTGATCGTCAACAAATTTACGGATAATCCATGTCTGGAGAATTGTAATTAAGGTTGCTATAAAATAATAGTAGCTTAGACCTGAAGAGTAACTGTTGAATATGAACAGGAACATCACCGGCATGATATACATCATTGTCTGCATGCCTTTCATCTGGTCGTTTTGTGGCTGATTGCGGTTGTTCATGATCATGTAGATAATGTTTGTCGCAGTCATTAGCAAGCAGAAGAGACTCACGTGGTTGCCATAAAATGGAATGGTGAAGGGCAACGTTGCAATTGAATCATATGAAGCGAGGTCTGTAGCCCATAAGAATCCTCGCTGGCGTAATTCGATTGCGCCCGGGAAAAAGTAGAACAAGGCTATCAAAATAGGCATTTGTATCAACATCGGTAAACAGCCACCCATTGGATTAACTCCAGCTTGCCTGTACAGCTTCATGATGGCTTGTTGTTTTTCCATGGCTTTGTCTGCCGGATATTTTTTGCTGATTTCATCAACCTGAGGTTTCAAAACACGCATCCTTGCCTGCGACATATAGGATTTATAGGTCAAAGGGAAGAGGATGATTTTGATAATCAATGTCAATAACAGGATAATGATACCATAGTTCAAAGTTGTATTGTTCTGTAAGAAATTGAAGATTGGAATAACAAAATATTTGTTGAACCAAGCAATCCATTTCCAGCCCATATTAATAACATCCGGCAGGTCAATATCATTTCCATATTCTTTCAATACATTGTATGAGTTCGGACCGAAATAGAACTGCATGTTGTATTGCTCATTTGTTTTGCCGTTGTAGGGTAGAGGAATTTCTGCATATGCGTCTTTGAGGTATTCGCTTTTCTGACTGTTCTTTGAAATCAATGTTACATCGCTGAATGGTGTTTTGGCAATGAGGATTGAGGAGAAGAACTGTTGTTTAAAGTCAATCCATTGAACTTTGGTGGTCAATGTCTCTTCCTCGTCAGAGGTCAGTGACATATGCTCTACATCATCTTCAAAGAATTTGTAATATATACCAGTGTACCGATTTTCAAAATCTTTACTCTTTTCCAACTGTGGCATGTTTACGCCCCAATTCAGTGTTAAGAATGATGAGTTGGAAGCAATCACGTCACCCATATTATGAGTAATGATATTGAAATCTACCATGTAGCTATCCGGCGCCAATGAATATTGGTATTCAATATACTTTGTGCTGTCAGCATACAAGCGCATAGTCAGTGTTTGTGCTTGTTCTTTTGCATACAGCGTTGTCGTTGTAGTGCTTGGTACAAATAAAAAGTTTTCTGTGTTGATCTCTTTGTTCTGGGCATAGAAGTTCATGCCTAAAACACTTTCTTTTTCCTTCCATAACACTAAGGGAAGAGAGTCGTGTGTACGATATTCTTTTAGGTCGACAATTGTTATTCGTCCTCCGCGTGTGCTGATATTCAGCTTTATTTTATCATTTTCTAATGTATAAAGCTGTTCTGCAAGACTATCTTGCATGAATACACTGTCTCTTTTTATGCCTGCAGCATTACCGTTTGCTGCAGCTTCCATTTCCAGCTGCCGTTGTACAGCAGCAATTTCCATTTTCTGTTTTTCTACTCGGGCAATAGAGTCTTGTCTTTGCATTTCCCGCACCTGCTCTTCGCTGGGACGGTTAAGGTACGAAAATCCGATTAGGATTAAGAAAATGATTACAAGACCGATAACTGTATTTTTGTCCATATTTTAATAATTAGTATGCTGATTATGATAAACACGCTTTGATGAATGCAACAAATAGCGGGTGAGGTTTAATTACCGTACTTTTATATTCAGGATGGAATTGTACTCCAACAAACCATTTGTGAGACGGAATTTCAACGATTTCAGTTAAACCGCTTTCTGGATTAATTCCTGTTGTAATCATTCCTGCATTTTCAAATTCTTCGCGATATTTACTATTGAATTCATACCGATGGCGGTGTCTTTCTTGAATTTCTTTTTGTCCGTATGCTTCGAATGCTTTAGATCCTTCTTTTAATTCGCATTTATATGCACCGAGACGCATTGTGCCTCCTTTGTCTGTGACGTCGTGTTGAGAAGCCATTAGGTCAATGACCGGATATGCTGTTTTGGCAGCCATCTCTGTAGAGTCGGCTCCTTCCATTTTCAATACATTGCGGGCAAATTCAATAACAGCCATTTGCATACCCAGACAAATACCTAAAAATGGGATATTGTGGGTACGGGCATATTCGATGGCTACTAATTTACCACTGATACCACGATGTCCGAAACCCGGAGCGACAAGTATTCCGTGCAGGTCCTTCAGTTTTGCCGGTGCATTTTCTTTGTTTAATTCTTCGCTATGAATCCATTCAATATTCACTTTACAGTCGTTTACAGCTCCTGCATGAATAAAGGATTCTACAATTGATTTGTATGCATCGTGCAGTTCGACATATTTTCCAACAAGACCAATTCTGACTTCTTTACTGTAATTTTTGAGTTTATAGAGGAATTTTTTCCAATTGTCCAAGTCGGGTTCGCTGTTTAGCGGAAGACCAAGTTGTTCCAATACGATTTCATCCAACTTTTCTTCCCGCATTTTGATAGGCACCTCATAAATGGTGTCTACATCAATAGACTGCATTACGGCTTTAGGAGCTACGTTGCAGAATAATGCTACTTTTCTACGTATTTCAGTATTTAAATCATGCTCTGTGCGGAGTACGATGATATCCGGTTGTACACCAATTTCCAGCAGAGCTTTTACAGAATGCTGGGTCGGTTTCGTTTTTAATTCTCCGGAAGCATGTAAATAAGGCACTAGGGTTAGATGGATCAGTACAGATTTCTCTCCTAATTCCCATCTCAATTGGCGCACGGCTTCAATGAATGGTAATGATTCGATATCACCGACAGTTCCTCCGATTTCTGTAATGACAACATCGTATTCTCCTTTATTGCCTAACAGTTTGATATTGCGTTTGATTTCATCGGTGATGTGAGGTACTATCTGTACGGTTTTTCCGAGGTAGTCTCCGCGTCTTTCTTTTGTGATAACATTTTGGTAAATACGTCCTGTTGTAATGTTGTTCGCTTGTGAAGTTGGACAGCCTGTAAAACGTTCGTAGTGGCCTAAATCAAGGTCGGTTTCTGCTCCATCATCTGTAACATAACACTCTCCGTGTTCATAAGGATTCAATGTACCCGGGTCGATATTTATATAAGGATCCAGTTTTTGATTGGCTACTTTATAACCTCTTGCCTGTAACAATTTAGCAAGCGATGATGCGATAATCCCCTTTCCTAAAGAAGAAGCAACGCCTCCGGTGACGAATACATATTTTGTTGACACTGTATATTGATTTAGTGATTTATCAAAGTGGCAAAGGTAAGAAATTACAGGAAAAAGAAAAAGGTTAAAAGTAAAGAATTACACTTTTTACTTTCAACCTTTTAACTTTATGTGACCAATGAATGTCTCTTATTTGCAACTAAGCGTTTTTAAATCATTTCATCCAATGCTTTTAGTTTTTCTTGCAGCAGATTTAAGCGTTGGCGTGTTTTGCCGATTTTTGATTCCAGCTCATTTAAAAGTCCTTGTGATTTATTAGACTTAGCAATGAAGCCAATGTTGTTCTCCCAAGTGTGGATGTCAGTTTCTAGCTGGCGTATTTTTGCTACAAGTTTTTCTCGTTCATTGATGATTTTGTATTCTTTGTTTTCATCGGTGTCCAATGTGCTGATTTTAGCACGGAAGCGTTCCAGATTCCGATCGAATTCATCGAGATTCAACTGGTCAAACCAATGATTGATGATGCCTCTGAATTCTTCTTGGATAGAGTCTTTTTCCTTGATGGGAACAAAACCGATTTTGCTCCAACGGTTTTGAAAATCTTTCAGCTTTTCAATATCCTCATCGGTATTCCCGCTAAGAGAAAATTGCTTCACTTCTTCTATTAGAACTTTCTTTTGCTCCAAGTTCTGTTCTTGTTCTGCATCTTTGTCTTTGAAGTGCAGACTCTTATTATTGAAAAATACATCGCATGCAGCGCGGAATCTTGCCCATACTTTGTTGGAGTATTTGCGCGGAGCAGGACCGATTTTCTTCCATTCTTTCTGACAAGCTATTATTTTATCTGTTGTTGTCTTCCAATCTGTACTGTCTTTGAGGGCTTCTACTTTTTCGCAAAGGGCAATCTTTAATTGTAAATTCTTTTCTAATTCAATATCCAATTCTGCATGAAAAGTCCGTTTCTTTTCAAAGAAAATATCACAGATGCTTCTGAACTTCTTATATATCCGATTGCGTTCTTTTTGTGGTACATTGCCAGCTTGTTTCCACTCTTGCTGCAAGTCAAGGATTTTCTGGGTAGCAGTTTGCCATTGAGCCATAGTCTTGTATTCTTCGGCTGTAATTGCTTCTGCTTTATTGCACAATTCTTCTTTGATGCGCAAATTGTTATCTTGTTCTGCTTTTAACGTTTCGAAAAAATTGTGATATTTATCGTTGATTTGTGTGCTGGCAGCTTTAAATCTTTCCCATAATGCTTCTTTTTGCTCCTTGGGGATAGGACCGATTTCTTTCCAACGTGCATGCAAAAGTTGAAGCTGTTTGAAAGCTCCTGTAATATCATTGCCTTCATCTAATTTTTCTGCTTCTTCACATAATGCAGTTTTTTCTTCGAGATTATGTTTGAGATCAAGATCTCGAAGTTCTTTATTTATTTTTATATAGTTGTAGAAATTTTCAACGTGATGATGGTAGGTTTCTAGCAATCCATTAAGTTGAGCTTGTGGTACAGGGCCTGTGTTTCTCCATCTCTCTTGTAATTCACGAAATTCTTGAAACGTTTTGTCCATTGATTCCTCTTTTTGAACCAATACTTTCAACTCTTCGATAATCCCTTGTTTGATTTTTAAATTCTCTTCTCGTTCAGCTTCTACTTGGCGGTTTTGTGCGCTACGTTTGTCTTTATATGTTTTATATAATTGGTTGAAGCGTTCTTTGCTGTCGTTTTTATAATCAAAATCTTCAGGATTGTCTCCATCTGCGGTGAATGCAGCAAGTGCTGTAGCGTATTCTGCATTGTATTTGGTTTCGAAAATTTCTGGCAGAGAATCCATGATATCTTTCAATAGATTCACTGGATATTGTTCCATTAGCTTTTGCAGATGTTTTACAATATCTTCGGTTGAAAGAGAGGAGAAATCAATGGTAGGGATTTCTGTAACTTCTTTTGTAGCTTCGACAGTGGTTTTCTCATCGTTTATGAGTTGCTCATCTGCGGCATGAATGTCTGTGATGTTGTTTTCTTGCTCCATAATTTGTCAGCAGTTAAGTGTATGTGTACCAAACGTAATTCGTTCGGGTTGTTCAACCATCACTCTGTTTGATGGTTCCAATACTTTATTGGACTCACGAAAATAGTAATAAAATATGAAAGTGGCAAATTAATTTTTATTGTCTTTCTATTGCCTGTTTTTAAATGAACTCTTTGTATTTTTGTTGCGTTTTTAGTAGAGAATACTCTGAAATAATTTTAGGAATCATTATGTTGTCGAAAATTGTATACGGATTTGTTTGGTTATTGAGTCTGTTACCTTTGCGTGTGTTGTATCTGTTTGCCGATATATGCTATGTTTTGCTTTATTATGTGGTTCGTTATCGGCGTAAGGTTGTGATGATGAATCTTAGAAATTCTTTTCCTGAGAAAACGGAAGCAGAGTTGGGTAAGATAGCCAAAGGATTTTATCACCATTTGTGTGATTTTTTGGTAGAGTCTTATCGTATGTGGCATATGTCGGCAGAGGAAATAAAGCGTAGATGTGTTTTTAATAATAATGAAGTTGTTCAGAATTATTTGAATGAGGGAAGAAGCCTTATTGTGGTATTAGGTCATTATGGAAATTGGGAATGGATGGCTTCTTATAGTTTATGGATGTCTGACGATGTTGATTTTTTCACATTGTACAAGCCTCTCCATAATTCGGTGTTTGATAAAATGATGCATCAGATTCGTTCGCGTTTCGGTGCAATACCTATCCCTAAAAATGATGTGTTGCGCGAAATTGTAAACAATCGTCGGAAGGGGCGTCTTTTCTTTGCTGCTTTTATCGGAGATCAGACTCCTAATGTGGCAAATTTGAATTTCTGGATGGAATTCCTTCATCAGGATACACCGGTGTTGATAGGTACGGAAAAAATTGCACGTAAATTCAATCTTCCTGTTATTTCCTTGCGGATGCGGAAAGTGAAACGGGGCTATTATGAGGTAGATGTGATGGATTTATGTGGAGAGCCAGGAACTTTGGAACCAGGCGAATTGACCCGTATGCATACAAAGATGTTGGAACGTTATATTCAGGAAAAGCCAGAATTATGGTTGTGGTCTCATCGTCGTTGGAAACATAAGAGGGAAATAAATTAGAATATGGTGAAAGCTGCTGTTATTATATTGAATTGGAATGGTGAAAAATTATTGCAGGAGTTTTTGCCTTCTGTTATTAGGAATACTAATTCGAAAATAGGCAAAGTTGTTGTTGTTGACAATGCTTCTTCTGATAATTCTGCCGAGGTGATGCGTGCGATGTTTCCAGAAGTGGAATATGTGCAGTTTGATAATAATTATGGGTTTGCAGGTGGTTATAATCGGGCCATAGCGATGAGAGAGGAGGAATTTGTAGTGTTGTTGAATAGTGATGTTGAGGTTACAGCGGGATGGTTGGAGCCCTTGGTTGCTCTCTTGGAAGAAGATCACAATGTTGTGGCTGTACAACCTAAAATTATGGCTTATAAAGATAAAAACTCTTTTGAGTATGCAGGTGCCTGTGGAGGTTTTATTGATTATTTAGGATTCCCGTTTTGCAGAGGAAGAATATTGGATATACTTGAAACAGATTTTGGTCAATATAATGATATCCGAGAGGTGTTTTGGTGTAGTGGAGCTGCTTTATGTATTCGCCGGGATGCATATATGCGGATAGGCGGATTGGATGAGCGTTTTTTTGCTCATATGGAAGAAATTGATATGTGTTGGCGTTTGCGAAACAGTGGGCGAATATTGAAAGTTTGTACAGCATCAGTCGTGTATCATTTAGGCGGAGGTTCATTGCCTATGAATCACCCTCGTAAGTTATTCTTGAATTATCGGAACAATTTATTGATGTTATATAAAAATCTGAATATAAGAGAGTGGAGAAGGGTGCGTTGGCAAAGGTGGTTTTTAGATAGTGCAGCGATGCTGCTGTTTTCGTTGAAAGGGGAGTGGGCAAATGCTAAATCTATTATTCAGGCTTATCAAGAGTTCCATTTATTGAAAAAACATTATAAACATGGAACGGGCACTCGAAATGATGCTTGTATTTATCCTCATAGCTTGATATTTCGTTATTATTTTAAAGGTATACATACATTTTCAGATCTATGGAAATAAACTTTTCTATAATAGATTTGTCTAAGAATAGAAATTAATTAAGAGCGTGCTATGAATGTAATTGAAGATGATTATATCCTCAAATTGTTTCACGAAAATAATCGTGAGCAGGATGCATTCAGATTGTTGGTTGACAAGTATAAAGAGCGTCTTTATTGGCACATACGAAAAATTGTAATTAGCCATGAAGATACAGATGACATTTTGCAAAATGTGTTTGTAAAGATATGGCAGGGATTGAAAGAGTTTCGTTTTGATTCAAAACTTTATACTTGGATTTATCGGATAGCAACCAACGAAGCGTTGAATTTTTTAAATGAAAAAAGACGTAAGGTCTATGGTAATTCAGATGAGATCTCTGATTTCTTGGTCAATACGTTAGAAAGTGATACGTATTTTTCTGGAGATGCAATACAGAAAGAATTACAGTGTGCCATCTTGTTATTGTCTGATAAGCAACGAATCGTTTTTAATATGCGGTATTTTGATGATTTGTCTTATGAGGAGATGTCTCAGGCATTGGGAGTAGCGGTAGGTACTTTAAAGGCTACGTATCATAATGCAGTGCAGAAAGTGGAAGCAGCTCTTAAAATTGTTGATACCTTAAATTAATCGGTGATGGAAAACATGAACGAAAAGTACAAGGAAAAGAATCCGTTTGCAGTGCCTGATGGTTATTTTGACGGATTGACCGAAAGAATCATGGAGCTTACGGATAATAAAAAGGATGTGCGTAAACCGAGTCTTTTGCAGGTGTTGCGTCCTTATATTGGTATTGCGGCGATGTTTGTAGTGATGATGGGGATTATGCATGTTGTTGTTCCGATGACGATGGAGAGAAATCAAACTGCGTCCGGAGAAGCGGTTGCTCATAGTACTTTGGGGGACGAGTTATTGGAAGAAGATATTTTTGATAGTGAATTTAATCCGACAAGTGATGAGATTATCGAATATTTGGCAACGGAGATTGACAATTACGAATTGATATTGGCAGATGTTTATTAAAGAATGATTATATGAAAAATCTTTTGTTTGTAATATTTTTTCTTTTAGGGACTGGAGTCGCTTTTGCCCAGACAGGCAAATTATCAGACGAAAAACGCAAAGAATTTGAAGCTCAAAAAGTGGCATTCTTTACGCAGGAATTAGATTTATCCCCGGAAGAAGCAGCTGTATTTTGGCCTTTATATAATGAAATGCAGCGAAAATATCGCGATATTGAAGAAATTATGAAGGCAGAATATAAAAGAGTTCGGGAAGCAACAGCGATAAAGGAAGCAGATTACGCAACCTCTATTAATTTTATTTTGACTCATGAACAGAAAATGCGTGATATCAAAAAGGAGTATTATGGGAGATTGATGAAAGTTGTTCCTGCTTCTAAAATATGGCGATTAGAAGGTGCAGAACGAAAATTTCATCGCCAATTATTCGATAAATTACGCCGAGAATGCACTCATAAGAAATAATATTAGAAAAAGTCGGCTAAAAGTTTGTAGGTTCAAAAAAATACTCTACTTTTGTCAGCGCAATTCAGTGCTACCAATGGAGAGTTGGGTGAGTGGCTGAAACCAACAGTTTGCTAAACTGTCGTACGGGATTACTGTACCGGGGGTTCGAATCCCCCACTCTCCGCTGATCGAGGACTATCAATCAGATAGTCCTTATTTTTTTACCAGTATTTATACAAAAAACAGCCTTTAGTATAAAAATCTAAAGGCTGTTTTTTGTATGATGAGGATTGTGTTTATTGATTTCCGGTGAGTAATATACCGATATTAAATGTTAAAGAGGAAATCTCAGGAACTCTTCCATGTGCTGCTTTTGTTGCATAGTTATAGCGAACTCCGGCATTGAATCCAAATTGGCTGCATATTGATATATAGGTGCCTATTTCCGGGGCTAATGCAAATTGCCAACGAGAAACGGTTGAGGTATATTGCCCTACCTCAAGTTTCTTTTCTGTCCATTGGGTTCCAATACCTACTCCTAAATAAGGACGGAAGGTGCTGTTAGGATCTGTGAAATAGTAACGGCTGATGGCCAGCATAGGGACTGTATTGATGTAGCGGTATTGGTTTCCGGTAATGGTGTAGATGTTATTGTCATTGTTAAATCGGAAATTTCCGGATGCCTTTTGCTTGTCTTGATAGAATACATCCCAACCGATTGCTGCGCCGATTGAGCAGTTGTCACTCATGAATTGGTGGTATTCTACGTCAAATCCTCTAAAGCTTACTTTGTCTGTATAGTCTTTGACTTTGCTGAAAGGAAGTGTCATGTGGTAATTGACATTGAAAACCTGAGCTTTCAATAGGGGGCTAATGCCGATTAGGCATATCGCCAATATAAATAGTTTCTTCATGATATTTTAATTTTAATGCGTCGATGTTATCGTCTTATTTTTTCAGATAGGGTGATTGAATAAAGCATTGATTTAATTGTGTATTTACACGATTGATAATAGATTGTTGTGTGCCTTGGAGCAAACCGTCGGCAATACCGCTCCAGATGACATTTACTTTATTGTCTGACCGTGCAGTTGTAGATATCATGTCAATGACCACAGAGCCGCTTTGATAAGCATATACGCTGACAGGATACCACGGATAGTAAGGATTGAAAGCTCCTCCCGGCCACCAGCCCCAATACCAGTTCCAATTATTGTACCAGTTGTCGATGTAATACGAATAGTTTACATTAGAAAAAGCTGAAACGGTGACGATAAAGCTGGCAGTTTCAGGATTTTCGACTTTGGTATAGCCTCGTTTGATAAAATTGTCTGTTACGACTTGGATGATTTGTTCGTCGAATTGGTGATCTAGTTTCGCATTTTTATCATTTGCGAAATAGACGATAGTGTCAGGAATGGCAAATGTGCTGAATGACGAAAAATCAGCTCCTTTGTCATAGTTAGTGATGGCTACATCGTAGTCTTCAACAGTGTCGGCGCCCTCGGGGTAGCAGGAGCTCATGAATAGAGCAAGTGAAACCGTGAGCATTAATCCTAAATGTTTCATACTTAGTTTGTTTTAGTTGTACATATAATGTTTTTAATGCTCTTGTATACGCACTTCGTAAGGATGGGTTTCACTTTCTGCAGATAAAATGTCTGAGTGTAAGATAAATGTTTATGTATTACTGCTTTGTTGTGGCGTTTAAAGTTTCGTATGTACTAGTATGGTGTTTCCATGTATAGTAAAATCAGCATCGCTGCTTTTTCTCAGCAGATTCAGGATGGAATTAAAGTTTTCAAAGCGTTGTATTTCTCCTGAGAATAAAATATCCTTGCATTCGTGATTTTGGTAGAATACCTGAAAATCATACCAGCGGCTCAAGGTGTTTAGCATGTCTTCCAAGCGCTTCTTTTTGAAAACATATTTCCCGTCTTTCCAGGCTACATATTCATCGGTTGATACTTTTTCACGGATAATCTCTTTAAGTTCTCGGTTGTAGCGGACCTGAAAACCGGGTGTCAAGGTATATATTTGATCCGGTTGTTGCGAAAACTCTACATTGACTGAGCCTTCCACCAGAGTTGTCGTTTCGTAATTTTCTTTTGGATAACTGGTTATGCCAAAGGATGTTCCTAATACGGTGACTTTCTGATTTCCGGTGTAAACTGTAAAAGGCCGTTTACTGTCTTTTGATACTTCAAAGTAGGCTTCTCCTTCCAGATATATTTCGCGTTTGTCTGGTCCGAATGCTACAGGAAATTTTAATTCTGACTCTGAATTCAACCATACTTTAGTACTGTCAGCTAAAATTAATTGAAATTCTCCTCCACGCGGAATAGTCACTTTGTTGAATTCTAGTGTTAGATTTTCGTCTTTTGTCCGGTGTCGGTAGCTTAAGCGGTTGCTGTCGATACTGACATGTGCTGCTATTTGTGTTTTGTGGTCTTGTGCCAATTGGTTTAAATTCAAACTTCTGCCATCTGCAAGCTCGAGGATAGCGCTATATTTACCCGGCAGTATTTCTGTCGTGAGTGTTGTATTGGTCTGAGATTTGTGTCGGTTGATCCAAAGTGGAACTGTTGCCAGCATTAAGACAATTGATGCAGCTGCAATATAGGTTGTTAGAGTATAACGTTTTGGGGAGTGCCGGTTTGTATTAATGCGTTTTTCCAGTTTCTTCCACGCTATATCCGTTTGTGCTTCTTGGATATATGGTTCGTGCTGTAGATGATAATATTCCTGGATATTATTAAAGAATTTTTGATGCTCATTGTCTTGCAGCCATTCTTCAAATAGCCGATTTTCTTCTGCATTAATTCGGCCTTCAATTTTTTTGTAGATAAGTGTTATGTCTATATTTAAATCACGCATGGCATCGCAAAATTTCGTTTTTTCCCTTTTGTTTTTTTAATAAAACGTTTGCGTGATTTTTTTGTGTGACAAAAATCTCGTTTTTAACTAAAAAATTTTTCTAGCTATACTAAATGATGATCTTATTAGGTGGTTTTGTGAATCTGTAGATAGAGCATGACAAGGCTTTTGAAATCTTCAGACAATAATTCGCGTAGTTTTTTATATCCTCTTGAAATCTGAGTCCTGACGGTATTAATCGAAATGCCCAGCATATCTGCAATTTCAGTGTATTTATATCCGTCGATGATATTCATTTTTACAATTTGCCGGCATTGTTCCGGAAGAGTATTTAGGGCTTCATTGATTTTCCTGACTAAGGTTTCATTGATTTCTTCGTCAGCCTCTCCTGCATACATTAAGGCTTCTGCTGCCAGTATTTGGTAGTTGTCTTCTACTTTCAGATGGCGTAAGTAATCAATTGCTATATTGCGGGATGTGGTATAGAGCCATGATTTTAAACTGGCATCTGTTGTGAAGGCAGATTTGCTTTCGTATAGTTTAAAGAACACATCTTGAGCCAGATCTTGAGCCAAGGTTACATCTCCTACATGGCGTTCAATGAAGGCTACAAGTAGTGGGTAATAT
>CAJJNP010000017.1 GCA_905193145.1 uncultured Odoribacter sp.
AAAACCCAATAGTTTACATTATTCTTCCTAAATCCATCCGTATTTGGGCGAGTTTGTGTATTTTTGTAAAATCAATCCAAACCCTTAAAATAATTTGTTTTTACCATGAAAGTTGTAATACAACGTGTTCAGCATGCAAGTGTAACCATTGACAACCAACTATATTCCTCCATACAAGAAGGTATGATGATTTTAGTAGGCATACAAGCCGATGATACAAATGAAGATATTGAATGGCTCTCTACCAAAATTTGCAACCTCCGTATATTTGATGACAATGACGGAGTAATGAACCGCTCCATCCTTGAATCCGGAGGTGATATTCTGGCAGTCAGCCAATTTACGCTTATGGCCCGCACAAAAAAAGGGAATCGTCCATCTTACATTGATGCCGCCAAACCGGATATATCCATTCCCCTTTATGAACAATTTGTAAAAACACTTTCCTCCACTCTTGGGAAAAGTGTAAAAACCGGAGTATTCGGAGCAGACATGAAAGTGGAACTGCTCAACGACGGCCCCGTAACCATTATTATTGACTCCAAAAATCGTATTTAATATCATCTATTATGGAACTGCAAGAATTACAAGCCCGCGTTGACCAATGGATTAAAGAATACGGAGTCCGCTATTTTAACGAACTGACCAACACAGCCATATTAATGGAAGAAGTTGGTGAATTAGCTCGTGTTATGGCTCGTAAATACGGCGAACAATCCTTTAAAGAAGGAGAAAAAGAAAACCTGGCAGACGAAATGGCTGACGTCTTATGGGTTCTCACCTGCCTTGCCAATCAAACCGGGGTGGATCTAACTCAAGCCATGGAAGATAATTTCAGTAAAAAAACAAATAGAGATAAAAAAAGACACAAAAACAATCCTAAAATCCAGACACCTTAAAGGGATTCTTTCTAACTTTGTAATTTCGAAAAAATTAAATATAATGTGGACTAAGACTGCAGGGCTTATATTACGTTACAGGATAGCTTTTATTATAGCCGTCCTATTGTGCACGGCCTTTATGGGATTTCAAGCACGGAAGATTCAAATGTCATACGAAAGCGCTGATTTATTACCCAAGACCGACAGCGCCTATATGGATTATACCCGTTTCCGCGAGACCTTCGGACAAGAAGGGAATGTCATGGTATTTGCAGTACAGGATAATGATTTTTACAAACTTGACAAATTAAACGATTGGATTGCCATGGGCGACTCCATCAAGGCTCTCAAGGGTGTAACCGCCTTGATGGATATTACCCACACGTTTAATCTCCATAAAAATACGGAATTACGCAAATTTGAGGTTCGCCCCATCTTCCCTCATCGAATTGATGATAAAGCAGAACTGGACAGCTTGGCTTTTATCGCAGAAAATCTGCCATTCTACGACGGATTATTGCTTAATAAAGAGACAAACACTTATGGCATGATGGTCACTGTCTCTGCAGAGGTGATGAATTCTCCCAAGCGAGTACAATTGGTGGATGACATTCTCAAAATCACCAACCGCTTCACCGACAAGCATTCCGTACACATGCACTATTCCGGCATGCCTTATATCCGAGTTATCAACGCCGAAAACATAAAAGGTGAAATGTACATGTTCATCGCCTTGTCACTGTTGATTACCGCCATTATTCTATATCTTTTCTTCCGATCGTTCCGCATAGTCGGATTCAGCGTCGGCATCATCGGCATCAGCGTTATCTGGGCTCTAGGAATCATGGCGATTCTCAGTGTTAAAATCACATTGCTGACAGCGATGCTCCCCCCTTTGCTGATTGTAATCGGCATCCCTAATTGTGTCTATATGATTAACAAATACCATGCGGAATACATGCGCCACGGCAATAAAATCAAAGCATTGCAACGCATGGTACAAAAAGTGGGTAATGCCTCGCTATTATCAAATCTGACCACGGCAGCCGGTTTTGCCACCTTCACGATTACCTCCAGCCAAATACTCGTCGATTTCGGTTGGGTGGCATTCCTTAGTATTGCCTGCGTATTCTTTATCTGCTTGATACTGATACCTACAATCTTCAGCTTTCTACCGGCACCGGAAGCCAAACAGACCAAACATCTCAACAATCCGTTTATCAACAAAGTGATTGACAAGCTGATATACATTGTCACCAGTCGAAGACACACAGCATATTATATCGCTGCTGCTTTAGTCGTTGCCGGTATTATCGGAATCACCCAGATGAAGACAACAGGATATATGGTTGATGATTTAAAAGAAACAGATCCAATCCGACAAGATTTAGCTTTCTTCGAAGAAAACTTTGATGGTCTCATGCCACTTGAAATCACAATTGACTTCGGCAAACCCAACCGCGTTTTCCAATTAAACAACTTGGAGAAACTCGATCGCCTGGACAAAGAACTTTCTTCTGACCCCGACCTTTCAAAAGCTCTCTCTGTAGTAGAAGCAGCCAAATTTGCCAATCAGGCATACTACAATGGCAAGGCATCTTATTACAAGCTACCGACCAATATGACCAAAAACTTCATCATGAAGTACGTTGCCGAATCCACAGAAGGTGCAAGTGATATGGCTAAATCATTTGTAGATACAGCCATGCAAAAGGCTCGTTTAAGTTTCCGTGTCAAGGATATCGGCACCAAGAAAATGGCAGCCAAAGAGGATTCCCTCTACAAAACCATTGACAAGATATTCCCGTCCGACAAATACGATGTTACTGTAACAGGTTCCAGTATCATTTTCTTTAAAGGAAATCAATATTTGATTTCCAATCTATTCTCCTCACTTGCGCTTGCCATCGTGCTAATTGCAAGTTTTATGGCATGGATGTTCAAGAGTAAACGAATGGTGCTTATCGCTTTAGTACCTAATGTTATTCCGCAGATTATCACAGCAGCCATCATGGGATATGCCGGCATACCGATTAAGGCATCTACCATACTTGTATTCAGCGTAGCTTTCGGTATCTCGGTGGACAACACCATCCACTATTTAGCCAAATATCGCCAGGAGCTTCAGGCTACCGGATGGGACATGGCCCGTTCCGTAGTCCTTGCCTTGAAAGAAACCGGACAGAGCATGATATATACTTCCATCATCCTATTCTTCGGATTCGGAATATTCTGTCTATCAAGCTTTGGTGGCACCTTTGCATTGGGATTGCTTACAAGTATTACACTTTTCGGAGCTATGCTTGCCAATTTGATATTGCTTCCTTCTCTGTTGCTCACCATGGCTCACAGTATCACGCAACGCAACTTCAAAGCTGAACCATTGCTGCAAATCTATGATGAAGAAGAAGATATCGACGAAGACAAACTCGAAATCGAAAACGGTCTGGCATAACAAAATCTCCACAATTAGAAAATAAAAAACTTCCCGCAGACATTTGTCAGCAGGAAGTCAAAATTGCCGGATTACACCCCTATAATCCGGCTTTCACCCCTATATTTTACTGTTGTCCTTGCAACGCTTTAATTTCTTTCACAACATCCTCCATCAATTGAGATGCTCCAATACGGAAAAGAGATGAGTTCAGCCATTCTTGACCCAGCATATGATTGACAATTGCCAAATAACGAATTGCATTCTGAGCCTTAGATACTCCTCCGGCAACCTTCAAACCTACTTTTTTACCTGTTTGAGCATAAAACTGACGGATGGCTTCACACATAACATATACGGATTCCGGTGTTGCATTTACCGGAACCTTACCTGTAGATGTCTTGATAAAATCAGCACCGGCATAAGCTGCTATTAACGAAGCATTGAAAATCATTTCGAAATCCTTTAATTCTCCTGTTTCCAAAATCACCTTCATCAATACGTCTTTACAAGCCTCACGTTTTGCCTTTAAATCATGATACACTTTTTCATAATTCTTTTCCAGCATATCACCCACAGAAATAACAACATCCACTTCCTGTGCTCCAGCTTCGACAGCCATTTTTATCTCTGCCAATTTTATTTCAAGAAAACTCTGAGAAGTTGGGAAGTTACCGGCAACAACAGCCGTCTGTATATCTGTTGAACGCAACTCTTCACGCACAATAGCAGCAAATTGCGGATAAACACATACTGCAGCGACCGGCTTAAGTTCGTACTTCTTCAATTTTTTCAACATCTCCACAACAAAAGCCCGTACCGATTCGTCTGTATCTGTCAACTTCAGAGTCGTGTAATCCATGCAGGATGCACAAAATTCCAAACCCTCAACACAATATGCCTGTTTGGCTTCTCGTTCGACAATGCTGTCCAAATCAAACTGTATACGTTCGTCCAGATTTGTCCCATTATACGTTGCTAAAGTTTCTGCTATCTGCTCCATTATCTCTATTATTTTATTTTCATTCCAACCAATTCCCTATAATATTGAGGACAAAATTACACAATGTTCGTGAGGTTTTAAACTTTTCTTGGCAAAAATATTTATCTTTGAAATCTCTATTTAAAAACAATATAAATACAAAAGTTTATGGCAAAGAAAGATGGCGGCGAGACCCCGTTAATGAAACAGTATTATGCGATGAAGGCAAAATATCCTGACGCACTGCTGCTTTACCGAATGGGCGATTTCTATGAGACTTTTGGAGAAGATGCCATTACCACTTCGAGAATTTTAGGAATCACTCTCACAAAACGTTCATCGGGAAATCCCGGTAGCGTAGAACTGGCAGGATTCCCTTTTCATGCCATAGACAATTATCTGCCCAAATTGGTCAGAGCCGGACAGCGGGTTGCCATCTGCGAACAATTGGAAGACCCTAAAAAAACAAAGTTCCTGGTAAAACGGGGAGTCATTGAGCTGGTGACACCCGGAGTTTCATATAATGAATATTCTTCGGACACCAAATGCAACATCTTCCTTGCATCGGTATTTTTCAATAAAGCAGACATAGGCTTAGCGCTTTTAGATCTATCTACAGGCGAATTCCTAACGACTGAAGGTACTCATGCCACTATCGACAAGTTATTAAACAGTTTCCAGCCTAAAGAAGTGATTTATCCCAAAGGACAAGAAGCAAAATTCCACGAACTTTTTGGTAATAAATTCTATATCTATCCCATTGAAGAGTGGTTTTTTGACAAGGATTCTGCCACAGAACGATTAATAAAACATTTTGAGGTCTCCTCTCTCAAAGGTTTCGGAATCGAACGTATGAACAGCGCTATTTCAGCTTCCGGAGCCATACTGCACTATCTTGAAATGACAAAGCATGATATGATTTCGCATCTGACGACCATATCTCGAATTGACGAATCCCATCATGTATTGTTGGACAGATTTACTTTACGCAATCTTGAATTGCTAAATTCCACTTTTGAAGGAGGATGCTCTCTGGTGGATATTCTGGACAAAACCACCACCCCCATGGGGAGCAGAACCCTCAGACGATGGATCAGTATGCCGTTGAAATCGCCGGAAGAAATCAACCGACGCCTGGATATTGTAGACTATTTCATCCGGCATGAAAAAGAACGGATAGAAACAGAAGAGTCGTTAGAACATATCGGAGACCTGGAACGACTGACCTCAAAAATTGGTGTAGGACGCATTTCTCCGCGAGAGATGAACCAACTGAAAACAGCTTTGGCCAACATTCCTCCCTTAAAAGAAATGTGCATACAATCAGGTGTGAAAATTCTGCAGGAACTTGCAGATAAACTTGACCCATGCCTGCCATTATATGAAAAAATCAACCGCCAAATACAAGAAAACGCCCCCCAACAGGTAGCAAAGGGAAACGTCATTGCAGAAGGTGTACACGCAGAATTGGACGAACTTCGCAATATTTCTTCCCATGGAAAAGAAAAACTGTTGGAAATCCAACAACGGGAAAGCGAAGCAACCGGCATTCCTTCTCTGAAAATAGGATTCAACAATGTATTTGGCTATTATATCGAGGTCACCAAAACCCATAAAGACAAAGCACCGGCTACCTGGATTCGCAAACAAACTCTTGTAAACGGCGAACGTTATATAACTCCGGAGTTGAAAGAATATGAAGACAAGATATTAGGTGCTGAAGACCGAATTCTTGCCATCGAAACAGAATTATACAACACCCTGCTGTCAGAGGCTGCAGAATACATACGGCCACTTCAGGCAGATGCCAAAATCCTGTCAGCCATCGATACGCTGGTGGCTTTTGCAGAAGTGTCCAAAGCCAATAATTACCACCGCCCCCAAGTGGACGATTCAGATATCATTGATATCCGGGAAGGACGACATCCGGTCATTGAAAAACAATTGCCTCCCGGAGATGAATATATTTCCAACAATGTTTATCTTGATAAGGAGAAACAACAAATTATCATTATCACCGGACCGAACATGGCTGGTAAATCAGCCCTGCTGCGCCAAACCGCCCTCATCGTGATAATGGCTCAAGCCGGCTGTTTTGTTCCGGCAGAAGCTGCTAATATCGGCTATATAGACAGAATATTCACCCGTGTCGGAGCTTCTGACAATATCTCTCAAGGAGAATCCACATTCATGGTTGAAATGAATGAAGCCGCCAACATTCTAAACAACATTTCAGACCGTTGCCTGGTACTGTTTGACGAATTGGGAAGAGGCACCTCTACCTATGACGGTATTTCCATCGCCTGGGCCATTGTCGAATACCTGCATGAACATCCGAAATACCATGCCAAGACACTGTTTGCCACGCACTATCACGAACTGAACGAAATGGAACACTCCTTCAAGAAAATCAAAAACTACAATGTTTCGGTCAAAGAAGTTGGCAACAAAGTGATTTTTTTGCGTAAATTAGTGAGAGGCGGTTCCAACCATTCTTTCGGTATTCAGGTTGGCAAAATGGCAGGACTTCCCCAATCCGTCGTCAAACGGGCTGATGACATATTAAAGCAACTGGAAGACAGCAAAGACAAGAATGACCATCTGCACAAAAATGTTGAGCATATTGCAGAAGCCCGGGAAGGTTTGCAACTCAGCTTTTTCCAATTGGACGACCCAGTTCTAACTCAAATCCGTGAGGAAATTGCAGGACTAGACATTAACAGCCTCACCCCTTTGGAAGCTTTGAACAAATTAAATGAGATAAAAAAAATAACCGGACTTTAAGCCCGGTTATTTCTATTCGATAACAATTTTTTCAATCACCACATTCTCCAATGGCCGAGCGTTCTTGTCAACAGGCACAGCCGATATTTTATCCACCACATCTAATCCTTCTATAACTTCCCCAAAGACAGTATAAGCTCCATCCAAATGAGGTGTACCCCCGATTGTTGTATATATCTTTTCCTGCTCCGGAGAAAGCGTCAATTTATCAGCGACAAACTGATGCCGTGCTGTTTGCAAAATCTCAGCATCTATATCTTTTAATCTTTCAAAAGCTAAAGAATCACCTCTCAAACGACACTGGGCAATCTCCTCTGCCTTAGAAGCTTTTATCGTATTCAACAACGCTGTAAAACGCCGATGATTAATTTTTTCGACCAGTTCTGTCAATTCTTCCTGCGTATAGACTTTTCCTTTCACTATATAAAAATGCGAACCGCTTGAATTACGTTCAGGATTAACCTCATCCCCTTCACGCGCTGCTGCCAAAGCCCCTTTTTTATGAAAATACTGAGGCAAAATTTCAGCTTTCAAGGTATAACCGGCATCTTTGTCACCAAGAAACGTACCCGTCTGTGCCATGCGAGAATCCGGATCTCCCGTTTGAATCATAAAATCCTGAATAACCCGATGAAACAACAAACCATTATAAAACCCGTTACGCACAAGTTTCAAAATATTTTCACGATGCAATACGGTCTCATCATAAAGACACAACCGGACATCCCCTAACGAAGTTTCCATGCGCAATACCGTACCTTCATCCTGCTTACACCCCCAAAGCAGAACCCCTACCATAAGGCAATAAAATATCTTTTTCATTTCAATGTTTGTATATGGTTTAATAGACCGCAAAATTAATTTATATCCTCATAAAGACCACGACTCTGCCATTATATTTTTTTTGCTCCAACCTTTCGCTATATTTGCAACAAAAATATTCAAAATATGAAAGTATTAATATCTTTTTTGGCTGTCAGTTCCCTGTTTCTCGGATGCAAGGAGCGCTCTTTACCCAATGAATATCTAAGCAATATCCGTGTTGTCCGTAGCATGGAAAAGAACGTAACAACCCCTCAAATCAAAAAGGATACTACTACAAAAGAAAAAACTCTTGAAAAAACACCTGCTGCCAAAGAATTAAAATATCATATCATTGTTGCCAGTTTCAAAGAGAATGACAAAGCCAGTGCAGAAAAAATCGTAAAACGGCTGAAAGCCGAAAACCATCCGGCCTCATTGATCTATTCCTCCCAAAGATATCGTGTCAGCATTGCCGGCTTCCCGACAGAAGCGGATGCTACTGCAGCATTAGACAAATACCGTGCAATCACCAAACGACAGGATATTTGGGTTCACAAAGTCAGATAATCAGAAAAGAATACTCCAAACCGCTAAAGCTCCAAACAAAAAACCGACATACACTTGAAGTGGATTATGCTTGTTCAAGTAAAGACGGCTGGCCGCCAGCAGCCCTGCAAGCAACATGACAAATATAAAACTACCACGCATATCACCCGGATATTTCATACCCAATACCAACAAAAAACCACACAATCCACCCATCGCAGTCATGTGCATACTCATTTTCCATCTCAAGGTCACGACAGAAAAAACAGACAACAGAATAATCAATACCAAATAGAGCTGCTGCACAATATGTGTATAGGCAACCCGCCCCAATAGCCAAAAACCAAAAAAAGTAAAAGCTACAGTCACTAATATCGGATACACCCGCTCCTGCTTGTCCTCCAAATGAAAATCCCTTATTAATTGCAATCGCTTAAACAGCGGCAGACTCAACATCGGCATCAATAACAGGACAAACAACGTTACTATATAACAATAAATTTGCGTAGCTCTAGGTATCAAAGCAAACATCGATCCGCTACTAAAAAGGAAAAGAAGTGCATATATGGGCATCAAAAAAGGATGCAGCACATAAGATATCGTTTTTGCTAAAATCTTCATCATCTTGAATTATATTTCTCTTCTCAAACGAGCCACCGGAATATCAAGCATCTGACGATATTTAGCCACTGTTCGTCTAGCTATCTGATAACCCTTTTTCTCCATCAATGCCACCAACTCGTCATCCGTCAAAGGCTTTCTCTTATCCTCCCCGTCTATCAAACCTTTCAATACATTTTTCAATTCACTGGTACTGACTTCCTCTCCGCTTGTTGTCTGCATACTGCCTGAAAAAAAGTCTTTCAAAGCATATATACCAAACCATGTCTGTATATATTTGGAATTGGATACCCGCGAAATGGTTGAAACATCCAACCCTGTTACATCAGCAATATCTTTTAAAATCATCGGTTTCAACATGTTCTCATCTCCTGTCAGAAAGAACTGTTTTTGAAACTGGACGATGGCTGTCATCGTCAACATCAAAGTATTGTTTCGCTGCTGTACGGCGTCGATAAACGATTTTGCCGAATTCAACTTATACTTGACAAAGGAAACAACATCTTTCTTATTCTTGTCATTCTCCCCATTCTGATATTGCTCCAGCATGTTGAGATACGACTTATTGATTCTTAATTCCGGAATATCCCCCGAATTCAGACTCAACTGCAACTCTCCATCCACCAAATCAAGCGTAAAGTCAGGAATAATCTTTTCAGCCTCACTCCCTATCGAAACATCAGCCAATGTTCCCCCTGGCTTGGGATTCAAACGAAGTATTTCATCACAAGCCAATTTCAATTCCGTATCATCCATCCGCAATTTGCGGGCTATCTTTTCATAATGTTTCCTGGAAAACTCTTCAAAACATTCCGTCAAAATCTGACGAGCATCCAACAACACTTTATTCTCTGGATTATCAGCCAAACGATGTTCGATCTGCAACAACAGACATTCATGCAAATCCCTGGCTCCGACACCGGCAGGCTCAAATTCCTGTATCAAATGCAACAAGCGAAGCACCTGCTCTTCAGACACCTCTACTCCTGCCCCAAAAGCCAAGTCGTCCACAATATTCTCGATATCACGTCGCAAATAGCCGTCATCATCAATATTTCCAATGATATATTCCGCCACTTTCTGATCGAACTCCGACAAAGGACGTGTCCCCAATTGATTTAACAAACTCTCCCGAAAAGAAGAGCCTTGCGAAAAAACAAAATCACGACTATCATCATCAGGAGATACATTAGAGGTCGACAGACGATAATCCGGAATATCATCGTCGTCGTCCCCCATATAATCTTCTAAAGAAAAGTCATCTTCACTGGAAGAAAAATCTTCATTTTCCTGCTCCTCAAATTCATTATTTTCATCATCGATATGCTCGTCAGCCAAAGGCTCGTCATTCACATCCACCTCTGTCTTATTCTCCACTTCCTCCAACAAAGGATTCTGTTCCAACTCCTCTTTTATACGCTGTTCCAACTGATAAGTCGGCAATTCCAACAATTTGATCAGCTGAATCTGGAGCGGGTTAATCTTTAAGCCTAGCTTTTGTTGTAAACTCTGTTTTAGCATATTCGAACAGAAAATTTCGCAATTTGAGTAATTAAAAATTCAGTTCCCCGACTTAAAATTCCGCATTCTTCGGAGTACGTGGGAAAGGTATCACGTCACGGATATTACCCATACCGGTAACAAAAAGCAACAGACGTTCAAAACCTAATCCAAAACCACTGTGAACGGCAGAACCAAAACGACGAGTATCCAAATAATACTGCATACTGTCTACAGGAATTCCGACCTCATTCATGCGGGCAAGCAGTTTATCCAAATTCTCCTCACGCTGAGAGCCACCTATAATCTCTCCAATCTGAGGGAATAATACATCCATCGCAGCAACGGTCTTGCCATCCGGATTCTGCTTCATATAAAATGCCTTGATTTCTTTGGGATAACCTGTCAAAATCACCGGCTTCTTAAAATGTTTCTCTACAAGATAACGCTCATGCTCACTTTGCAAATCAACTCCCCATCCTTCCACCGGATACTGGAACTTACCGGTCTTATTAGGCTTGCTGTTCTTCAAGATTTCTACAGCATCAGTATATGTTACACGCTCAAAATCATGAGTCAAAACAAAATTCAACTTTTCAATCAACTCCATTGAACGCTCTTCTGCTTTTTTATTCTTTTCCTCTTCCTGCAAACGGGCACTTAAGAATTTCAAATCATCCATACAGTTATCCAAAGCATAACGGATCAAGTATTTCAAGAAATCCTCAGCCAAATCCATATTATCGTTCAGGTCATAGAACGCAGCTTCCGGCTCAATCATCCAGAACTCGGAAAGGTGACGAGTAGTATTTGAATTCTCAGCACGGAATGTCGGTCCGAAAGTATAAATCTTACCCAATGCCATCGCACCCAATTCACCCTCCAGCTGTCCACTCACTGTCAGATTGGTTGCTTTACCAAAAAAATCCTGTTTGAAATCAACCTGACCGTCTTCCGTCAAAGGAGGATTTTTTGCATCCAAAGTTGTCACACGGAACATTTCACCGGCACCCTCGCAATCCGAAGCTGTAATCAACGGAGTGTGTAAATAGAAAAAACCTTTCTGATTAAAATACTGGTGGATGGCAAAAGCCATTGCATGGCGAATACGGAAAACAGCTCCAAATGTATTGGTACGGAAACGCAAATGAGCCACCTCACGCAAAAACTCCAGACTATGTTTTTTAGGCTGGATTGGATATTTGTCAGGATCTGCTTCACCCAAAACATCCAAAACCGTAGCTTGGATTTCACGGCTCTGTCCGCTTCCCGCACTTTCCACCAACAGACCTTTCACATGGATGGCAGCACCGGTAGTTACTTTTTTCATCAAGTCTTCCGGGAAATTATTCATATCCACAACAACCTGTATATTATTAATCGTAGAACCATCATTCAGGGCGATAAAATTCACCTGTTTATTACCTCTTTTGGTTCTTACCCAACCGCAGATTTCTACTTCCTTGCCACAATCTCCTGATTGCAACAACTCTTTGATTGACAATTTTGTTGTGTCCATCTCTTTCATTTTTCTCGTTTGATCTATTAACTATTTTTCCGTGACGCATAATACACGGATTTGCAAAGATAAGTAATTCGCACTGAAAAAACTATACACTTTCCAAGTTTAAACAAACAATTCGCTAAAAATACCGTCTGATAACAGCCAGCCCCTCTCAGTAAGCCGTATTTTATCCCCACACCAAGACATCAAACCTCTCTTCATATAATCTTCCAACCTACTCCCAATCCCCTTCCACCAAACAGGATATGCTTTTTCAAGGAATTTCGGTTCAATTCCCCACATCGTACGAAAATTGGTCATGAGATATTCATTGAATAAATCACGATCGCTTAAATCCTCCTTCTCAAATATCAAATCACCATTATTTAGACTATCAATATATTTCTTTACATGAGAAACATTCCATTGCCTGGATCCACCATCGAAAGAATGGGCTGCAGCTCCTATTCCCAAATAAGGAACTTGTTGCCAATAGGACGTATTATGACGGGAATACTTAGAGTTTTTAGCAAAATTAGATATTTCATAATGCTCATAACCCATTTGTTGCAAACTTTCGGACACAAATAAATACTGTTCTGCCAGCAAATCATCATCCTGCGGAGAGAATTTCCCTTTTTCAAGCAATTTCTCAAACACGGTATTAGAGTCAACACTCAAAATATACACTGACACATGACTAATATCCAACGATTTTATAATTTCAATTTCTCGCTGCAAATCCTGTAATGTACTTCCCGGCAATCCGATAATCAAATCAATCCCGATATTGTCAAAGCCACAAGCCCTAGCGACGTCAACCGCCTCCAAAGCCTGCAAAGCCGAATGAGTCCGATTGATTCGTTTCAAGACATCATCATTAAAAGACTGCACTCCTATTGTCAGCCTATTCACCCCTAAATTTCTAAAAGCCAAAAGCTTCGATTTCTGCGCATCCTCCGGATTCATCTCCAGAGAAAATTCCAAATCATCAGCCAAATTCCAATATTTACGCACACAAGCTACAATAGTCCCCAATTCATCCACTTCCAAACAAGAGGGAGTACCTCCTCCGAAATACAACGTAGATATTTGATTTGCAAAAAGATAATTCTTTCTCAGCTCCACTTCCCGACACAACGCTTCGACATACTCCTTTTTCAATTGCAAAGAAGCAACAGAATAAAATCCGCAATAAAAACACTTGCGCCGACAAAACGGGATATGTATATAGATTCCTGCCATGCTGCAAATATACACCAAAATCGATAGACCCATTCCCTTCCCACCCTTCTCTTGCTCATCTTTTAATTAAGTATATGTCAAATATAACATAAAAATATCACAAATATAATTCAAAGATAACAGATCATTATATTTAACTACTAGTTGTCATATAATTGAGAAAGACAGGAATAAGAGAGAGCAATAAAAAGCAGGAAGTATTTGAGAATAAAGAAAGTTTCCTTATCTTTGCACCTCATTTTGAAGTGGTCTACACTTTAAACTGCAAGGCTGAACCTTAGCCATTTACCTTGCAGGCACATTTGTCAGTTAAGGATTTTCTAGTCTGCCCGACTACCGCGTTTTTCCATAACAGACTAATTGCAAGCGCATTCCATTTCAAAAAACAAACAGATGTTCAATTTTAAAAATTAAAGAAAGTGGATCAAGTAAGTTACAAAACAACTTATGTCAACAAAGCCACAGCACAAAAAGAATGGGTTTTGATTGACGCAGAGAATCAGGTTTTGGGACGTCTTGCTGCTAAAGTTGCGAAACTTTTAAGAGGCAAGTACAAACCATCCTACACTCCGTTTGAGGATTGTGGCGACAACGTCATCATCATCAACGTAGAAAAAATCGCGTTAACCGGTAACAAGTTAACCGACAAAGTTTATACCCGTCACACCGGATATCCAGGCGGTCAGCGCCACACTTCTCCGGAAGCTGTATTAAAAAGCCATCCGGAAAGAGTAATCCAGCACGCTGTACGCGGTATGCTTCCTAAAAATCGTCTGGGAAGAGCAGTATTGAAAAACCTTCACCTGTATGCAGGCACTGAACACAAACATGAAGCTCAGCAGCCGAAGGTAATTGATTTAAACTCTTTAAAATAACAGATCATGGAAGTAATTAACGCAATCGGAAGAAGAAAAGCAGCAGTAGCTCGCGTTTACGTAAGTGAGGGAAAAGGAAATATCACCATCAACAAACGTTCATTGGAAGAATATTTTACTTTACCGACACTCCAGTACATTGTAAAACAACCCCTCGAACTGTTAGGTGTTGCAGGTCAGTATGACATCAAAGTAAACCTTGACGGTGGCGGTTTCAAAGGACAGGCAGAAGCTTTACGCCTTGGAATTGCTAGAGCTTTGGTTGCAATCAATGCAGAAGACAAAGCAAAATTAAGAGCAGCAGGTTTCATGACTCGTGATCCTCGTGAAGTAGAACGTAAGAAACCTGGCCAGCCCAAAGCACGTAAGAGATTCCAGTTCTCTAAACGTTAATCTCAGTTTAGTATCTAAATTGGCAGGACTTCTCAAAGAGAGCTACCTGGCAATTGCGAAAATTAAGAAAGTAAACTTTAAACAAAAGACAAATGTCAAATTTCGACGAATTATTGAATGCAGGTTGTCACTTTGGACACCTTACCCGTAAATGGAATCCTAAAATGGCTCCGTATATTTTTATGGAGCGTAATGATATCCACATCATTGACCTGAACAAAACAGCAGTTATGCTTGACAAAGCCTCTATGGCTCTGAAGCAGATTGCTAAATCAGGACGTAAAATTCTGTTTGTTGCAACAAAAAAACAGGCTAAGGACATTGTTGCTGAAAAAATCGCTAATATCAACATGCCGTACGTAACCGAAAGATGGCCGGGAGGTATGTTGACAAACTTCCCCACTATCCGTAAGGCAGTGAAGAAGATGACAAACATCGATAAGATGGAGAAAGATGGAACATTCGACCACCTTTCAAAACGTGAAAAGCTTCAGATTTCTCGCCAACGCGCTAAATTGGACAAAAACCTTGGCAGTATCGCAGACTTAACTCGTCTGCCGGCAGCTCTTTTCGTTGTTGACGTAATGAAAGAAAACATCGCTGTCAAAGAAGCACGTAGCTTAGGTATTCCTGTATTTGCTATGGTTGATACAAACTCAGACCCAAGCGGTATTGACTTTGTAATTCCGTGTAACGACGATGCTTCAACTTCAATCAGCCTCATCATTGACAACGTAGCTAGCGCTATCAAAGAAGGTCTGACTGAACGTAAAGCAGAGAAAGACAAAGAAGGCGCTGATAAGAAACCGGTAGCTAAAAGAAGCGAAAAAGTAGCCGGTGCTGAAGCAGAAGAAGTTGCTGAAGAAACTGCAACAGAAGAATAATTTTTGAACTTTTAATGCTCTATCAATTATGGAAATAAAAGCAGCTGACGTAATGAAGTTGCGCCATGCAACTAACGCAGGTATGATGGACTGCAAAAAAGCTCTTCAGGAAGCTGAAGGAGATTTCGACAAAGCAGTTGACATCATCCGCAAAAGAGGTTTGATTGTTGCCAGCAAACGTGCTGACCGCGAAGCTAAAGAAGGCTGTGTTCTGGCTCGTGCAGAAGGCAAAAAAGGAGTTATGGTGAGCTTGAACTGCGAAACCGACTTCGTTGCTAAAAACGAAAACTTCGTTAACTTCACACACCAGATTCTTGACTGTGCATTCGAAAATATGCCTGCAGACAAAGAAGCATTATTGGCTTTGACTATTGACGGACGCTCAATAGCTGACCACATTTCAGAGCAAACCGGTGTTATCGGCGAAAAACTGGAATTGGCATATTACGGCAAAATCGAAGCAGAAGCAACAATCGCTTATATCCACCCGGGAAACAAATTAGCAACTGTTGTTGGTTTCAACAAAGATGCTGAAACTCAGGTGAAGAAAGACATTGCTATGCAAGCTGCAGCTATGGCTCCTATCGCAGTTGATAAAACTGATGTTCCGCAGAACGTTATTGAGCACGAATTGCAGATTGGACGTGACAAAGCACGTGAAGAGGGAAAACCTGAAAACATGCTGGACAAAATCGCAGAAGGTCGTCTGAACAAATTCTATCAGGAAGCAACATTGTTGAACCAAGCTTTTGTAAAAGATGCAAAACAAAGCGTAAGAGCTTACCTTACTTCTGTAGATAAGGATTTAACAGTAACAAGTTTCATCCGCTTTACTTTGAACGACTAATTTAAAAAGTCTATTTATAAAAAACGCTTCCCGATGGGAAGCGTTTTTTTGTCCTCTCAAAATCACAATCAAAATAGCCTTATAGAAGAATCACCTATGCTGAATTATCAATTTTTTCTTCGAACAAAAACATAATACACTGATTCACCAGATATTACAAAATCACATTCTCAATCAGAAAAAGAGTATTCCAAAACAATTTACCACTTTATACACTAAATTAGCACATTGATAATTCATCTGTAATCCATAACTGGCGACAAATCCTAGCACTTTACCTTAATGGCCAGTTTTCTCACAAAGTGGTAATACCACACACTCACAAAATTCCAAACTCCCGGATTCCCGGGAGTTTTCTTTTATACAACAACACAGAAACCCAACAAGATATTTGCTAAATCAAATCTTTCAAACTAAATTAGTGTGCGTTATTTGCACACTCATTTTACTAAAAACACACAAATGAAACTAGCTAAGTATCTGCTACTTTTTCTCTGTTTTGTTCCCTTACTACTCTTTAGGGACTTCACACCAAACAATGAATTAAAGTATTTAAGCATAGCAGATGAAGCATTGCGCGATGGTCATTTCTTTGCATTTTGGAATCATGGAGCTCCTTATGCAGACAAACCACCCTTATATCTTTGGATTGTAATGCTAGGAAAATGGCTGTTCGGTACACACAATATGTTCTTTTTAGGACTATTTTCACTGATTCCGGCATTTATTACCATCCATATAATGGACAAATGGGTAACACCATTTCTTAATGGACGCTATCGTAACAGCATCATATTAATGATGATAACTTCCGGACTCTTTGTTGGTTCGGCAATTGTGCTAAGAATGGATATGCTCATGTGTATGTTCATCGTATTGGCATTATATACCTTCTACAAATGTTACACTGAAAAAGAAAATAAATACGACCCTATTCTATTGCCCATATATATTTTTCTGGCTGTTTTCACCAAAGGGCCAGTAGGCATTCTAGTACCTATCATCAGTATTCCTGTATTTCTGTGGTGGCAAGGAAAAATTCGGACATTCGGACATTATTTAGGCTGGAAACAATGGGGTATTCTTTTAGGATTATGCTTTATATGGTTTGGCTGTGTATACATTGAGGGAGGAAAGCCCTATCTAAATAACCTGCTTTTCAATCAAACTGTCAATCGAGCTGTGGATGCTTTCCACCATAAAGCCCCGTTTTGGTACTATCTGAAAACCATCTGGTATTCTTTAGCTCCTTGGATTCTCCTATATCTTACAGCCATTATCACAGGAATACGAAAAAAACTGCTCAATAGCGACATAAAACGGTTTTTCTTGGTCATTATTACCACTACTTTTGTTGCTCTATCCATATTCAGCGGCAAATTGGATATTTATATGTTGCCAATATTTCCATTTATAGGCTATCTGGCAGCCCTAATGCTACCATCATTATCAGAACGTTGGCTAAGAATTATGGTTGCCATTCCGGCAACTATTCTTGCATTGGCATTCCCCGGTTATTTTATAGCACTTTACACTATAGAATTTCCCTTTACCCCTACAATCCTCCACCCGCTATCAACTTTTGTACTGACAACAGGGTCTATCTGTGCATTATACTTTCTATACCGCAAGCAATTATTACCTGCAATTAATAGTATGGCCATAGGTCTTCTAATTACCGTTTTTGTCGGTTCATTTACTATCCCTGCTTTAAATCCCATGATCGGCTTCAAAGCCATTACAACAAAAGCAGAAGCACTTGCACATGAAAGGAATATTGAAAAATACCATTATTTTCCTTTCAGAAGTGCCGAAAATATGGATGCCTATTTAGGTCAAAGTGTACATCCCCTTAACATCAATGAAATAAGAGAGCGTATAGGAAAAGAAAATTTTATTCTTTTTGTCCGCGATAAAGAGAGAAAACGGAATCCAGAACTCCATGACCTCACCGGAAATACAGAATCTTACCTCATTGGGGGCTATTGGATATTTGTATTTTCATCAAATCCTAAATAAATGATATATATTATTGGTTTCCTTGCGCAAGTATGCTTTTCCGGACGTCTTTTATTCCAATGGATTATGTCCGAAAAGGCGAAACAAGTTGTTTCTCCGTCTATTTTTTGGCTGTTAAGTCTGCTTGGATCTTATCTGTTGTTTTTTTACGGTTGGCTACGTAGTGACTTTGCCATTATCCTTGGACAATTGATTTCATATTATATCTATATTTGGAATCTTGACATAAAAAACGAATGGAAGAAAATCCCTCGCCCCATACGTTATTTGCTAATTGCCACTCCTTTCATGGCAATAGGCTATATGCTCAACGAACTCCAAGATTTTATCCGCGAATTCTTCCACAATGAAGACATTCCGCTTTGGTTATTGATTTGGGGATCATTAGGACAGATTATATTTACGCTCCGTTTTATATACCAATGGATATATTCCAGAAAAAGACAAAAATCCTTGCTACCCTTGGGATTTTGGGTTATTAGCCTGACAGGCTCCTGCATCATTGTCAGCTATGCACTAGTAAGACATGATCCTGTCCTGATATTGGGACAATCTACCGGATTGATTGTCTACATACGTAACATCTGGATAATGAAACACCCTAAAAAAGAATAATCCAGAACCGGCTATAGATTGTTATCACCTATTTGGTAATTAATATATCGTTTCTTCATCCAACGATAAGCAAAACAGTCTTTGAACGGACCAATCAAGCGGTTAAACAAATGGTATTTAGATTTCCCGGCAACCCGAGGGAAATGACGAACAGGAACTTGAAATACACGACCATTTTGCAATTGAATCAAAGCAGGCAAAAAGCGGTGCATTCCCGTAAAAAATGGAATACGCTTTGCATAATCCGTATGAAGTATTTTCAAAGGACATCCGGTATCTTCTACTCCATCATGAGTCATCATACGACGAAAGCCATTTGCTATCCTTGAAGAAAGATTCTTTACAATACTATCTTTACGACCCGTACGTATCCCCATGACCAGCTCATAGTCATCGGTATGCTGCAACAATAAATTAAAATCCTCAGGAGTTGTCTGCAAATCCGCATCTATATACCCAACCAAGTCGGAATAACAATAATCAATTCCGGCTTTCATGGCAGCACTCAAGCCACCATTACGCACACACTCAATAAAAAAGAAATCCGACTGTCTGGCACATATCTCCTTCATCATATTCCCACTGGCGTCAGTTGAACCATCATTCACAAAAAGCACACAAGTCTTTACTCGAGCTTGTTCTTTAAAATCTTTTAATACTGTTTCCAAACGGGACATATTTCCCTCTTCATTAAATACGGGAACAACAATGGTAAATTTGTAAGCTGCAGTCTTATTTTCCATTCTACTATCAGATTTGATTTTCCGCAGAGATACTACCCCACGAAATTGGCGTGCAAGTTACAAAGAATTATGCAAATACAGCCTTATAATTCTCCACAAAAAAATATATCTGCTATTTTTTTAAGGCATTGTTCTAAAATATCGGACAAAATTCGTTAGCTTTGTTCTACTTTTATAGCATTATAGCTATTTATATTTATACTATTAAAAGTCAATAAAACGATGAGATACAAAAGAGTACTGCTAAAATTGAGTGGTGAATCGCTAATGGGCGAACAAAGATATGGTATTGATGTTAAGCGTGTTGAAAGCTATGCCCGCCAAATAAAAGAAATTGCAGACATGGGAGTACAAGTTGGTATTGTTATCGGTGGAGGTAATATCTTTAGGGGCTTAAGCGGCACAAACAAAGGATTTGATCGCGTCAAAGGCGATAGCATGGGTATGCTAGCAACAGTCATCAACAGTTTGGCACTAAGTTCTGCTTTGGATAATGAAAATTGTAAAAATAAAGTCTTGACAGCCATTCGTATGGAGCCCATCGGAGAATTTTATTCAAAAGCTAAAGCTGTTGAATATTTGGAGAATGGATATGTCACTATTTTCAGTGCAGGAACAGGAAATCCCTATTTTACAACAGACACAGGCAGCAGTCTACGTGCAATTGAAATAGAAGCCGATGCAATGTTGAAAGGTACTCGTGTTGACGGCATCTATACAGCAGACCCTGAAAAGGATCCTCAAGCTGTAAAATTCGATGAAATCACATACGATGAGATTTATAACAAAGGACTAAAAGTCATGGATCTTACTGCCACGACCATGTGTAAAGAAAATCATCTTCCCATTGTCGTATTTAATATGGACATTGAAGGCAACCTTAAAAAGGTGATGAATGGAGAAAAAATAGGAACAGTCGTTTATTAAAAATAGGAAGAGAGGTCTATTGCAACCATGAGTATCCTCGATACTATAAATACACCTGACGATTTAAAGAAAGTGCCTGAAGAATCGCTGGAACAGCTATGTGGGGAAGTTCGCCAAAAAATCATTGATGATTGCGCAGAAAATCCCGGTCATCTTGGCTCCAGCTTAGGAACAGTGGAACTGACAGTGGCACTGCATTACGTCTTTAATACACCTTACGACAATCTGGTTTGGGACGTAGGGCATCAGTCGTATGCCCATAAAATTCTGACCGGACGCAAAGAAGCCTTCAAAAACAAACGACTTTATGGAGGCATCAGTGGTTTTCCTCGCCGTGAAGAGAGTGAATACGATTCATTCGGCACAGGACATTCCTCCACCTCCATTTCCGCAGCATTAGGTATGGCTATCGCCTCCAAGCTAAATGGAGAAGACGAACGCCAAAACATAGCCATTATAGGAGATGGCTCTATGACAGGAGGCATGGCTTTTGAAGCATTAAACAATGCCGGTGTATATAATTCCAATCTTTTGGTTATCTTAAATGATAACAACATGGCCATTGATCCCAATGTCGGGGGATTAAATGAATACCTGCTCGACATCACAACCTCCAAGACCTATAATAAGGTTAAAAAGGATGTATGGAATGTATTGGGAAAACTCAATCGTATTAGTCCGGGCATGAGAAGTTTTATCCAAAACATTGACAATAGCATCAAATCCATGCTTCTCAAGAGGAGTAATCTTTTCGAAGCGATGGGATTACGCTATTTCGGTCCGGTTGATGGACATGATGTTGAACATTTGGTTAAAGTATTGGAAGATTTAAAGCACATCAAAGGACCTAAAGTTCTACATTGTATTACAGTCAAAGGAAAAGGCTTTAAGGAGGCTGAAACACACCAAACCATCTGGCATGCTCCCGGCAAATTCAACAAAGAGACGGGAGAACGCATCAAAGAATCAACCTCAGATGCCCCAATCAAATTTCAAGATGTATTTGGGCATACAATTTTGGAACTTGCTAAAAGCAATCCCAAAATCATCGGCATCACTCCTGCAATGCCTACCGGTTGTTCATTAAATATCATGATGCACGAAATGCCGGACAGATGTTTTGATGTAGGGATTGCCGAGCAACATGCCGTGACTTTTTCTGCCGGATTAGCCACTCAGGGATTTATTCCATTCTGTAATATCTACTCGTCATTCATGCAACGGGCATACGACCAGGTCATTCATGATGTAGCACTGCAAAAGCTAAACGTTGTATTCTGTCTGGACAGAGGAGGCTTGGTCGGTTCCGATGGAGCCACACACCATGGAGCTTACGACTTGGCATATTTTAGATGTATACCCAATATGATTATTGCAGCTCCACTAAATGAAGAGGAATTACGCAACATGATGTATACTGCCCAATTGTCTAATCAAGGTCCGTTTTCAATCCGCTATCCTAGAGGACGCGGTTCTATGCTTAATTGGCACACACCGTTTAAGCAATTGGAAATAGGGAAAGGCTATTGTCTGACTGCTGGACAAGAAATAGCAATCATTTCAATCGGTGCTATTGGCATGGAAGCACAAAAAGCCATTAAAATGGTTCCTGAAATTTCTGTGGCACATTATGATATGAGATTTTTAAAACCCATTGACGAAGATTTATTACATGAAGTGTGTCGCCATTTTTCAAAAATCATTACATTGGAAGACGGAACTCTGAATGGAGGTTTAGGAAGTGCTGTTTCAGAATTTATGGTTGCCCACCATTATCATGCACATTTAGTTACCTTGGGAATACCAGACAAATTTATAGAACATGGAACCCAACAACAACTATATGCTGAATGCGGCTTTGATGCGGCAAATATTGCCAAACAAATAAACCTCTTGAAAGAGGAAATTAAAGCAGAAACATCCTTATGAATGCCAATATAACATTACCCACTCCAGAAGCCTGTTGCAAAAAACTACAACAGTCCTTTTCTACTTTGACAGACACGGAAATTCAGAGTCTTATAAATTCAGACTCTATCCGTTTCCATAAAAAAGGCGAACATATCTACGAAGAAGGCAATCGAATCAAGGGATGTTATTTTGTATATTGCGGTATCGTTAAAATCTACCAGACAGGACATGAAGGCAAGGAACAGATTATCAAATTCGATCAAGAAGGAGATATTTTCGGTTTCCGATCTGTAATCCGACACGAACCAGCCTGCAGTTCCATTGAAGCCATTTCCGACACAGTGTTATGCTATATTCCGGATACAGCATTACACCATTTGATAAAAAGCAACCCCGGTTTTGCGTATGATATGGTTCAAATAGCTTGTAAAGAATTAGGAGATTCCAACAGATACATCCGTGATATTGCCCAGAAATCGGTAAGAGAACGGCTTGCAGAAATACTGCTCCTTCTGGCTGGTGATTTTGGAATGGAAGATGATGGCACATTAAAACTCAATATCACTCGAGAAGATTTAAGCAACTTTGTCGGTACAGCAACAGAAACAGTCATACGCTTGCTATCTGATTACAAAGCAGAAGGGTTAGTTGATTCAAAAGGAAGAAAAATCAAATTATTGAATACAGAAAAACTGAAAACGATTGCAGGTTTGTGATTTTTTCGTACATTGAGGGCACAAAAAACTAACAAAAACCTCAAAACCGATACGAATATGTTACAAATCTCCGACAAAGGGAAAATGGTTCCAGCCTCTCCCATACGCAAGTTGGTTCCTTATGCCAACCGGGCAAAAGAAAGAGGCATACGGGTCTTTCACTTAAATATTGGTCAACCGGATATTGCAACACCAGAGATTGCCTTGGAAGTAGTAAGACGTTTACAAATGTCTGTCATTGAATATACTGATTCTGCCGGCAACCATACATTACGTTCCAAATTGGCCAGTTACTACCAAAAGCTAGGAATTTCGATCGATGAAGACAATATTCTAATTACCACAGGAGGCTCTGAAGCCATTCTTTTTGCTTTTATGAGCACGCTGAACGAAGGAGATGAAATCATCATTCCAGAGCCTTTTTATGCCAACTATGCAGCATTTGCCATTATGGTTGGTGCTAAAATAAAAACCGTAACTGCCACCATCGAAAATAATTTTGCCTTACCACCTATCAGCGAATTTGAAAAACAGATAACTCCCAAAACCAAAGGAGTTGTCATTATCAATCCCAACAACCCGACAGGCTACCTCTATTCCCAAGCGGAATTAGAAGCATTGGGTAAAATGATTAAAAAACATAATCTATACCTATATTCAGACGAAGTTTACAGACGATATTGCTACGACGGATTAAAACATTTTTCCGTAATGAACCTGAAAGGAATCGAGGAAAATACAATTCTATTCGATTCGATGTCAAAAAGATACAGCGAATGCGGAATACGCGTCGGAGCCATTATCAGTCGTAATAAAGAAATATTAAATACTTCTCTCAAATTTGGAATGGCCCGTCTGTGTCCCCCTGCCTTGGGACAAATTGCAGCAGAAGCTTCATTGGAAACCTCAGATGAATACTTCCACAATGTGTATGAAGAGTATATCCGTAGAAGAGATTTTATGGTCAAAGCCTTAAATAAAATGCCCGGTGTCGTATGCCCCACACCGCAGGGAGCTTTCTATTCCATAGTCAAGCTTCCGGTTGACGACTCCGAAAAATTTGCCCGCTGGCTATTGGAAGAATTTGATTACAATCGCCAAACAGTCATGCTGGCTCCGGCTAACGGATTCTATCACACTCCCGGCCTCGGAAAAAATGAAGTCAGAATAGCTTATGTTCTTAAAATTAGTGATCTACAAAAAGCCATGGAAGTACTGGCTGTTGCATTGAAAACATATCCAGGCAGAACAGAATAATGGGAGAATCATTATTTAAAGCCTAAAAGCAGCAATCTTTTCTCAGGAATTGACAGCTTTTAGGCTTTAGTTTCTCGGCTTGTCGCTTTTTTATTATCTTTGTACCCGAAAAAGAGTGGATTTTCCATTCAGTATCTAATTTAAAATATTACTATGACATCGGACTCTGAATTTGACAGTATCAGGCCTTATTGTGGCAATGAAGTAAAAACAGCTGCAATGCGTCTCTCTCAATCTCCTGAATTCCTAGAGTTGTTTTCAAAACTGCTCAAAATAGACAAAGACTTTGTGGTAAAAGGTCTTCAACAGATTTCTACGAGAGACCAGTTTCAAGTGAACTTCTTCGGTCCTGCCATTCAGGCATTAATGAAGATGACTACCGATGGCGTTACTGTCGAAGGACTCGAATTGGTAGATAAAAATACCTCCTACACATTCATGTCCAACCATCGGGACATTATTTTAGACTCAGCCATACTCAACGTACTGCTACGAGGATATGAAGCCAAATATACACGACCGGCAATCGGAAGCAATCTTTTAATTAACGATTGGGTTACCGACTTTGTAAAACTGAATTCATGTTTTGTAATTGAACGAGACATTACAGTACGCGAAATGCTGACCAGTTCATCTATCCGCTCAAAATATATCCGAGAAACAATCAATGAAAATCAGGATTCTATTTGGATTGCAGAAAAAGAAGGACGCACCAAGAACGGAGATGATCGCACTCAACAAGCCCTTTTAAAAATGCTGAAGATGAGTGGTGTACCAAATTTTGCAGCAAACTTTAAAGAGTTACGTATCATGCCGTTGGCTATCTCTTACGAATGGGAACCATGTGATGCCCTGAAAACACAGGAATTATACACCCGCACTGTCGGAGAATATATCAAAACTCCTGAAGACGACATGAATAGTATGTTGACCGGATTAAGCAGTTATAAAGGACGTGTACACTTCCACATAGATAGATTGACCGATGCCGAATTAGATGAATTAAACAAACTCCCGACAAATGGAGACAGAGTTGAAGCATTGGCCAACATCATTGATAATAAAATTCATCGCAACTTTAAATTGTGGCCCAATAATTATATTGCCTACGATTTATTGCACTCTGTGAATAAATTTTCTGCTTTCTACACGCAAGAAGAAAAAGAAAAATTCATGCAAGTAATGACTCAGAAAATAGATAGATTAGAAGGTAATATTTCCATGCTTAACAATATTTATTTGGAAATATACGCAAATCCGGTCAAAAACAATTTGAAACTTTAAAAGCAGAATATGAAAATCATCCGATTACTGATCATGCTGACGGCTTTCCTCATCATGGTTTCAAGCGCATTGATACTTTTTGCACCAAGCGATCTTAAAACTCCGGTGTACATCAATATTGCAGCTATGGCATGTTTAGTAGCTGTTATTACTCTTTTAAATTTTCATAAACAAAAAGAAAACAAAGGGTAATGTATCGAGTTAAACGCACTATTTACGTAGACAATCAAGCCATTGATGTCTGGTTTGGATTGGTAAGCAAAACCAAAAATGGGAAAAATGGCAAATATACGGTCTATATGCTGACGGATGACCCCAACAAACCACTTAACCATGCTGAGCCCATATTCAGTAATATCACTTCGAAAGAAACAGCTATCAAACGGGCGATTGAATATGCCAAAGATTTGTTTCACAACCTATTGGAAAATCAGAAATTGTAATTACACATAAGAGATATAAACATGGAAAGAAAAGTCAGAGTAAGATTTGCACCCAGTCCTACCGGGGCATTACACTTAGGCGGCGTTAGAACAGCACTCTTCAACTATTTGTTTGCACGCCATCACGGAGGCGATTTCCTTTTGAGAATAGAAGATACTGACCAGACCAGATACGTTCCTGGAGCTGAAGAATATATCATCGAATCGTTAAAATGGTGTGGGCTCACCGTTGACGAGGGTGTCGGTGTTGGAGGCGAATATGGACCTTACCGACAAAGCGAACGCAAAGAAATGTACAGACAATATGCCCTCCAACTTGTCGAATCCGGAAATGCATACTACTCATTTGATACGGCAGAAGAGTTGGATGCATTACGAAAAGAAAGCGAAGGCAAAGGAGAAACCTTCATGTACAATGCAAAAAGCAGAGGAAGTTTAAAAAACTCTCTGAATTTGTCTAAAGAAGAAGTACAAAAATTATTGGATGCAGGAACTCACTACGTAATTCGCTTTAAAATGCCCGAAAACGAGGATTTAAAGCTATATGACATCATCCGTGGAGAAGTACACTTCAACAGCTCATTATTGGACGATAAAGTGCTTTATAAATCCGATGGCATGCCTACATACCATTTGGCAAATATCGTTGACGACCATCTGATGAAAATCAGCCACGTAATCCGCGGAGAAGAATGGCTGCCTTCACTTCCGCTCCATGTTTTATTATATAGAGCATTCGGTTGGGAAGACACCATGCCGGAATTTGCTCACCTGCCATTGATTCTTAAGCCGGTAGGAAACGGTAAATTAAGCAAACGCGATGGTAATAAAATGGGATTCCCGGTATTCCCGATGGAATTTACAGATCCTGCAACAGGAGAAAAGTGGCATGGATATAAAGAAGACGGATATTTTCCTGAAGCATTCATCAACATGTTGGCTCTCTTAGGATGGAATCCGGGAACAGAACAGGAAATCTTTAATCTAGAAGAACTTTGCCAACAATTCTCTTTGGATCGCGTCAAGAAATCAGGTGCAAAATTCGATCCGGAAAAGACCAAATGGTTCAACCATAAATATCTAATTGCAAAATCAGATTCAGAGCTTTCTGAATTAGTCAAACCATATCTGGAAGCCGATGGATTGACTTTTGACAAAGCCAAAGTAGAACGTATCTGTGCATTGATGAAAGAACGTTACAACTTTGTAGCCGATCTTTATGAAGATTGTAAATTCTTTTTTGTAGCACCTACAGAGTTCAATGAAAAAGACTCTAAAAAATATTGGAAAGAAGATACACCGGCCCTTATGAAAGAATTGCTGGACATCCTAAAGTCTATCGATGACTATTCATTTGCCAATACAGAAAAAATCATTTCTGCATGGATTACTGAAAAACAATTAGGCTTCGGTAAAGTCATGAATCCTTTCCGTGTTGCAATTATCGGTGCTGCCAAAGGACCTCATATGTTTGATGTCATCGAAATAATCGGTAAAGAAGAAACCATACAACGTATGGAAAAAGCAATAGAAAGCATGTAATAATATAAAGCCGCAACATGAAAAATGTTGCGGCTTTAATTTACCAACTTTAAATACTAAGGCGTACGAGCACTAAGTGCAGATGTAAGAGAATTGCCTGTGGCAACTAAGGAAGAACCGAAGTATGTTCGGGTGGATTAAAATGGTCTTAGAATATATTTAGAGAGGTTTTGTTATGAGTAAAAATATTATTGATTTTGTCACATACTGCATCGGCAATCTTGCGCGACGCTTAAATTTGAGTGCAGGCGAAGTGTATCGGAAGTTAAAGGATTCGGGAATCCTTAGTGAATATATTGTGCCAAGTTATGACATACTTCATACGTTTAGCAAGGACTATCTAATGGAAGATCTCACCGAATATATGAGAGAGAAAGGAGTGTTGGCGTAATGGAAGTTTATCATGCATCTACTTGCATCATTAAGAAACCTGATACATTGCATTCGTAGTCAAGCCGTATTAGACAATTGTTTAACTTTCAAACAGAGTATATCTTTATGAAACAACCTCATGACGAAGCTTACTATGCTATTCTAGAAGCTAAGTATTCTCGCATTATCTCGGAGATTAGCGAGATGCATGATGTTCCTATTGAACAGGCAATGGATATATTCTATACCTCAGAACTGCTACCTTTACTTGAAGACGGTGTGGCAGACCTGCATTGCAGAAGCAATAAATATCTTGCTGAAGAAATTTGGAGAGAATTCCAAGAAAAGCAATAGAAACTATATAATAAAAAAGGTAGCTTAAAGCTACCTTTCCTACGCCAGATACCGCACCATTTACCCTCTGACAGTCTTCCCTTACCGGAAAATTCTTTCGTAAAACCATATAGTAATTTTCCGGTTTTATCAATCTAAGTTCATACTCAGAATCTGTTTTCAATTTCAAATTCTCATCATGGGTAACCCACAACATATATTCATATACATTCTCTGATACACGGACATCTGCTCCACATGTAACACCCAAACATAAGGTATCTCCGCTAAGATATCGAGTTTTTATAAGACGAACATTCCCTTTCCCCAATGGAATAGTTACTCCATTAACCAACATTTCATTTATACTATTCCCCGGAACATCAATAAAAACAGAGTCTTTATAATAATCTCTCCATGCTTCTACACGTTGCACAGATTTATTACAGGATAGAAATGCAATCATCACTACCATTAAACATATCCCCCCCAATAATTTCATTATTTTATCTACCCGCATAATCTTTATATCTAATTATTATACATAAACTCATTGGCAGAATTAAATTAGCACTTATTTAATTCCACCAACAAGTTTACCACTACAATAAATCAAGAACATATGAAACGAAAAGAATCTTATGAATTAATTATTTACTGTAATTAAAATCCATATCTCCTCTTATATTGGATACTTTTAATCTTACACAAACCTGTCCAGGTAGATTCTGGGATCGCCTCAATCAATATTTCATTCGGATTATTTACTACAGAATATTTTGTTAGCGTTCCGCCTGTTGAAGCCGGTAAAGCCGGATCATATGTTGCAACATAGAAAAAGTCTCCATTTGTTTGCAATGTCAAATCATAATATAGACTAGTTATTTTTTTATCTCCACAATCCACTATTAATTTCGACTTATTTGCCTGATAATCATATGCATATAATTTAGAATCTGTAGCGTAAATAATATAAGTTCTTGTTCCACTAGCTCCAAAGAAACGGGCATTTTCTAAGTCCGGACAATTATTCAATTCATATTTTCTATTCTTCACTATATTGCTTGCACCACCCATCATATTCCTTACAATTTTATAACTATACAAGTAAAATTTATTGGATGAAGGGTCCTTCAATACTGTATAAGTATATCCATCTATATAGCGGCTATTAATAGTTGTCACATAATCCAAACCTGTTTTCCAAGCAAAAACACCTGCATCATTCTTGGTATCTACCAATGAATCACAATAACCGTCTGTAGATCCATTTCCCGTTCCACCGATTCTTACAAATCGTTTATCAGTATTATTGTAAAGTACGAAAGACTGTTCCAAATTCTTCTGATTAACTCCAATTTTATCTCCGATAGAGAAAAAATTATAATCACCTTTATAATGATTTGCCGGTTGCCCTAAAAATTCTCCCAAAATCAACATTCCAACATGAAAAGCCTTGCCATCTACTATCATAAGACGCTGATACCTACGAACTTGTTGTGCATCTTGCAATATGAACTTATCGGTAACAGAAGGATCATAGAAAGAATATTTAAAATGTGTCGCCTCTCCTCCTAAAAATGTCTCTCTATCAATACGATACGTACCATCTTCTGTTCCTATATGGGTCATGTTCTTATCATAATTATCTATGACCCACAAACATGTCGGTTTTTTCAATGGAGGCAAACCATTGTCATTCAGAATATTCTTCAATATAAGCGTATCTGTTCCGATTGAAATCATATCCATCTGAACATAACCTTCATCATTTTCTCCTAATAATAACCAACCTGCAGACTGTATGCTCTGTACAACAATTGATGTCGTTCTCAAATACTCTACAGAATTTACAGTATCTGTCACTTTATAATATAATCCATAGTCTTTTGCAGGTAAATCTACCGGATATACTAAATTTCTTTCTCTACCTGCATCTATCTCTGTATTGCCTCCAACACCGGAAGATATGATTTTCCACTCATAAACAAGATTCGT
>CAJJNP010000018.1 GCA_905193145.1 uncultured Odoribacter sp.
AAGATTCGTATTCTCACTCAATTTAAAATCAAGCTCAGGCTCTATCCGGATTGTATCCACAAAAGCTGTTACTTGATAAGTTGTATCTACAAAACCTTTTTCCCCTATAAACACCTCGTTTATATCATGGTAAGTGTAATTCCCCTCATCTTTATAGCAACCGCTTAGCACCCAATTGCTCAAAATAAACAACAAACTGATATATAATATCCTTTTCATAACATCTATTTTTACAAATTATTAAATCAACGGCCCTACAGTCATTTTCACAGGATTGCCCTCACTATCCACTTCATCCTCATAAATTGTCTCTCCTTTTGCATCCATTTCTTTAAGATAACGATCTAAACTTTGAGCCAACACTTTCTGACGGTTCATATTCATATCATTGGTATTATCAAAATCTGTAATGGACAAACCAAACATACTACATATCAAACTTATTTTCTTTTTAGTATACTTACCAAAATAGTTAACAGTCCAAGCTTTAGGAACAAATACCCCATCCGTGAAACCGATAACATGCCGCACAACATTAATCTCTCTATCTGTTGCCGTATAATCCAAATCCAGCTTCAACCAATATTTCAAAGGCAAGGAAAAATGCTCATTTTCTTCCAATTCCAGAGCCAAGTAATAGGCAGTATCTAACATTTTAGTCTGACGATGCCCTGTTACAGGAATAAAAGTTTCTCTCTGCCCTGCCTTAATAACATACTGCAACTCCAATGCATCATAATCCTCTCCCGCAACAGCATCCGATGCCGTATCAACAATGTGGATTTTAAACGGCCTGTCATAATCAACCACATTCCCCATAACTCTAACCTTAATATTCAACGTACTATCATCTTGTACCATGGTAGAAAAAGGCAGCAAAGTTGTATCTACATAAGCATACAACTCCGAATCTCCATATTGACTAGGAGGAATTGTCTGCACTGCAAAATAAATACCAGGCTTCCCCTCATAATCCATCATTTCCTTTTCACAACGCCAAAACAGCAGGAGTGAAACAACAAATCCTATAATCAAAAAACTCTTTTTCATAACTTTTACTTTTGATTTTCTCCTCTGAAGTCCATTTCAGACTGAGGCAAACTGAATAAATAAAAACTCTTTTCCATCGGTATCTTTTCTCCAAGAACAGTACCAGAAGGTAATTCTTCTTTCTGCAAGCGTTTATAATACCAGAATAACTGACCTTCTCCTATAAATTCTTTTCTGTACTCTTTTTCAATATAAGTTTCCAAATCAGCATTTTCAGGTATATTGGCGATATTTCGAGATCCACGCATTGTATTTAAATACTCCCGTGCTTTTACCGGATCCGGACAACATTCCGCAGCAATCAAATACATTTCTGACAAACGAATCAGAGGTATCATATAAAAATAGTCCGGACTTGACTCTACCCCTGCTTTTTCTTCTCCCATATATTTGATAAAGTGGCGAGTCACCTTATTATCCGGGTCTGTCATATCACGAAACCAGTATGCCCAACGATAATCGTTCTCATTCTGTTCATATACCTCATCCTGTATGTCTTTATCCACACGCAATACACTTGTCTCTTTCAGATTGGCACCGAACGAACCTTCAAAGAAACGCTGAGTACGCTGCAAATTATACATACCAAATAATATTTCACTCATATATACTCTATCTTCCAACTTGGAAGTCGTTGCTTGTTCTTGTGTTACAAATGGAAACCAATTATTATCCTCATGAGCATCTTTGATTACTTTTGCAGCCTTCTCGAAAGCCAATTCCTTATCTCCAAAATACAAGGCAGCCCTAGCTGTCAGACCCAAGACAGCATAGTAATTCAAGCGGATTTGTCTATAACGCATGGCGTTAGAAGCACCTGCCTCTTCCTCACTGAAAAGCGGTCCCTCTGTAATCACGGGGTCATATCCTTCCAATGTTTTTTCAGCCTCACTTAAATCATTTAATATTTTCTCTACAACTTCACTTGCCTTCAATATTGGCCTAATCACTGTTTCAGAAGACGTAACATAAGGAATGCAGTCAACATCCTTATCTGTAGCATAAATAGGACCATATATACGGAACAATTCAAAATGCAACATAGCACGCAATGCCAAAGCCTCTCCTTTTATCACATGATAATATTGATCATTCAATACAGCACGGTCACTTTCACAATGTTCCAACAAGGTATTGATGTTGGCAAGCAAAAAATAAGCACGTTGCCAAATACCTCCGCTGGCAGTACTTTGTCTTGCTCCCGGATCATAGGTTGCCAATCCACGATACATATGCTCATCCTGTCGGCAATTGTAGCATTGTGCCATGATATCGAAAGGCTGAATCAAAGCCTGACCATACAAACTAGGATTCATCAAATCGATATAGATACCATTCAGCGCAGTAATAAATCCCTCTGGATTATTATAGAGGTTGTCTTCCATGATTCTGTCCTCTGATTTCACTTGCAGCCAACTCTCGCAAGACAGCATGCTGAAGCAGATCAAAGCAAGCAACAGACTTTTTATTTTTGACATAATCTTCATAATTCTTATTTTTTAAAATCTTATACCTAATGAAAATGTAATCGTACGAGCAAACGGATAATCGATTCCCCGTTCTTCTTTAAAAGAAGATATTCTGAAAATATCATTCATATATGCCCGGATTGTCAAACCTTCCATACCAGCATATCTCAACCAAGAGGCAGTTGTTTCATAGCCCAAAGTGATTGATTCGCCTGAGAAAGTATTCTCTGTAACGATAAATCTTGAAGATATCGGAGTAGTTGTCAAATCGGTAATGGATTTAAACTTGGCTTTATCACCCGGCTGTTTCCAACGGTCATGCAGAGCACGCTTATCTTGATTACGCTTCAAATCATCTTTTTTAATATTTTCTACCTTATTATATAAGGCTGTAGCCATAGTCTGGGCTCCAAAACGATAACGGAAATTCAAAGAAGCTGAAAAACCTTTGTAATAGAAAGATGTACCGACAACGCCTTCTACATCCGGCACCATACATCCAACCACAACTTCATCAGATGTAGAATATTTGAACGTCTGTGTTCCGTCTTTTTTCAAAAAAACTTCCCGACCGGTTGCCGGATCAATACCCAATGAGCGGACTGCCCACAAATCATCCGGACTTGCACCTTCATAGTAACGATTCAAAGCAGCGGCATTTCCATAACTATTTAATTTTCTCAAACTATCACCAATATCTTTGTATTTCGTACGTGTGTGGCGGGCATTCATATTGATACTCCAAGACAAATCTTTCTTTTTCAACACGACAACGCTCAAAGATGCTGTATAACCTCTTGAAATCTGCCGACCCAAATTTGAGTTTATATCAGATGTTCCGGTTGAAGGAGCCACTTTAATCGGTATCAACATGGGGTCTGTATCTTTAAAGAAATAATCATAACTTCCACGAATACGGTTGTCCCAAAATGTCACGTCTACACCGATATTTTTATCCAAAGTACGCTGCCATTCCAAATTCTTATTACCGAATTTTTCTATCAAAGCACTGGAACCAAACATATTCTGCAACTCTACATTGTACAAATAAGTCTTTTGGGCTATATAAGCATCAAAATTCTGATTACCGGGATTACCGATTGAAGCACGAACTTTCAAATTATTTATAAATCCCAAGTTCTTTATAAAAGACTCATTATGGATATTCCATGCCAAACCGACAGACCATGTAGTAGAAAACAGTTTGTTTGCTCCGAAAGCTGATGCTCCGTCTGCACGCAGGTTAAAATCCATCAAATATCGGTTTTTATAGGAATAGTTCATATTCATGTAAAAACTTGTTGCACGTCTGCTGGATTTGCTGTATGTAGGCTTCTGATTTTCCTGAAAACCGGTAGAAAATGTCGGGTTTGTATGGAATTCATCATTGAAACCAACTACATTATAACCGGATGATTCATTTTTATTTTCATTAAAAGACCAACCGCCGACAAAGTTCAACTGATGGGTATTATTAAATATTTTACCAAAGATAATGTCTACACTTCCATCGTACGAGAAAGTTTCGTTATGAGTTTGAGCAAAAGAACCTTTCTTTAATTTTTCCGTTTCCAAAAAGTCCGGATGCCTCGGTGATTTAAAGGTCTCTGTTTTAGTAATTCCTTTGGTAATACCGATTCTGGCACGCAAACGCAAAGAAGAAAATGGAGTCCACTCTGCATTGAAATTATCCCTCAACTGCAAATTTTTAGTATCATTTGTATTTTTTACATGCCATGTATATAATGGATTAATAAAATCCTCATCATCAGACTCTTCTCCTTCTTCTAAATACATCGGAATAATACCATTTGCCAGTTCTTTTCTATAATATGGATTCGCTTTCGCAAACTCTGAAAATGCCAATGGTTCACGACTAGAATTCAAGATATCCAAAGACACTTTATTGGAAAATAAAAGAGTTTTCCGTCTATAAATCAAATCGACATTCATGGAAACTCCTCCTCTGTCCGAACCTTTCATCACACCATTGTTATTGTTATAGCTTACTCCCAAACCGTAACGCATTGCCTCGTCTCCACCATCAATATATAGATTGTGTCTGTGGTTGAACACAGTCCGCAAAGGTTCGCTCAACCAATAGGTATCAACCCCTCTCAATATTTCCTTCCTACGCTTAAAATAATCTTGATTGCTCAATGCTACAGTTCCCCAATGTGAATTCAAATCTATAGGAGTATAGCGACCTGACAATCTTTCAAACTCTAGCTTTTCTGCTGAATTCATCAAATTATAATCTGTCAAATCGGCAAATTGAATTCCAAAATTACCATTATATGATACTCGCAACTGACCGGCTTCCGGGGCTTTGGTCTCAACAACTACCACTCCGTTGGCAGCCTTTGAACCATAAATAGCTGTAGAAGCAGCATCCTTTAGGATTGTCACACTGGCAACACGATCCATGTTCAAGTTCATGATTACAGACAAGGTTGTTTCAACACCATCCAATATAAACAAAGGCTGGTTCGGATCATTATCATACTCTGCTCCCAAACCGGCAATACTCGTTTTCCCGCGAATTTCTATTGTCGGCATTCTATTAGGGTCTGAACCGAATTGCTTGCTTTCCATCACCATCATAGCAGGATCCAAAGTCTTCAAGCTCTGAATGATATTAGCAGTACCTATCATCTTTAAATCATCGGCAGTATAAGTATTGGCAGAACCGGTGAAACTATTCTTATCTCGAGAATAAATACCTGTTACAACAACTTCATTCAAACTTTCCGCATTTTCCTCCATTGTCACTTCAATCGGCTCATCTACTTTTTTAATCAAGACCTCTTCCGTTTTCATTCCGACAAAAGAAAACAATAACGTTTTTCCAACAGGGTCCGGCAATGTCAAATCAAATCGACCGTTAGGGTCAGTTACACTTCCTAAAGTAGTACCTTTGATAACGACAGTCACACCAGGTAATGGATCTCCTTTTTTATCGATAACCTTACCTCTTACCTTTTGCCCCTGAACACTTTGCTTTTGCGCCTGCACTGCTCTTACGATAATCGTATTTTCCTCGATTTCTGCATAGAATCCGGAACCTTGCAATGCCATATTCAAAGCCTTGTCCAAATTTTCATTTTGTACTGACACAGTAATTCCTGACAATTTTTTTGTTTTAGAATAGTCATAAATGAATCCGACATCGCATTGGCTTTTTACAGCTGCTATCAATTCCTCTAAATTGGCATTTTTCAAGTTTAAAGTAATCTTTTGATGCTGCATGCTCCCATTTGCAAGCAATTCTAAATTGAAAACAATAAACAATGCCAAAAAATAAGTCGCTTTTTTAAAGCTACAATACCTCCTCCTAAATCCTGGCAGAGGTATTCCTATTCTTTCTTTTTCCATAAGTTTGTAAAATTGGTTTTAAATTTCACCCATTAAAACGTTTGAGTAATCATTTTGTGTGACAACTTTTAGAAAAAAAAATAGCAATCACGACTTTTTTTGCAAAAAATATCTCTTTTCCAGCTAAATGAAAGTGTTACGAATAATAACAGAAAGACAATGATTACATTCGTCTACAACGAATCCCCATAACGAGCCTCTATCTCATCAAATACCTGCCAAAGCGCTTCAATAGAAGGCGCTTGCAACATACGGATACGCAAATCCCTGAAATGCGGCAAACCCTTAAACATCGCAGCCATATGCCGGCGCATATGCAATAAACCACGCACTTCATCAATCCACTCTACCGAAAGCATAATCTGCTCTTTTATAATCTCTATCTGCTCTCGCACAGAAAGGTCTGGCATAAGCTCTCCCGTTTCAAAATAATGCTTGATTTGTCTGAATATCCACGGACGGCCTATCGTTGCTCTCCCTATCATCACTCCGTCCACTCCATAGCGCTCAAAAGCCTCTTTAGCACGCTCCGGTGAAGTAATATCTCCATTACCTAAAATCGGTATTTTAATACGCGGATTATTCTTTACTCTTCCTATCGGCTCCCAATCCGCTTCGCCTGTATACATTTGCGACCGCGTACGTCCATGGATTGCCAAAGCCTGTATCCCGACATCCTGCAGACGCTCTGCTATATCTTCAATGATAATATTTTCACAATCCCAACCTAAACGCGTTTTAGCCGTTACAGGCAAATGGACGGCTTCCACAACACTCTTTGCCATCTCTACCATCAAAGGTATATCTCTTAATAATCCGGCTCCGGCTCCTTTCTGCGCAACCCGCTTTACAGGACAACCGAAATTTATGTCTATGAAATCCGGTTTTACCTCTTCGACAATTTTGGCCGCTTCTACCATTGAATCAATATAACGACCATAAATCTGAATAGTTACAGGACGCTCATGCTCATCAATAGTCAATTTCTTGACAGACTTGTTTACCGAACGAACCAAAGCATCTGCCGAAACGAACTCGGAATAAAGCCAGTCTGCACCATATTTCTTACAGAACTTCCTAAACGGAGGATTGGTCACATCTTCCATCGGCGCCAATATCAAAGGACGCTCTCCCACTTCTACGCCTGCAATTTTCATAAATTTATTTATTCAGATAATTTAAACTCCAATATTCGTCTCTTTGGCACAAATGCCTTAAATTTACGGCAAAAATACAGAAAAATGCTGATATTGAAAATTCTCCTCATTGCTTTAAGTTTTCTCGCTTCCGACGGGAAATGGATACGTGTCAATACTTCCGAACATGTATCTTTTTTATTTCCCAATACACCACAAAAATTGAAACAGGAAATAAACGGCATTCCATCAACTATTTACCAAACAAAAGATCTTGTCTGTGTAGCAGGAGTTGTCTGCTCTGACTTTTCTGTCAAAAAAATAAAAATGACAAATGATATTGCACAAGCTCTTTATGAAGAATTAAAAGCCGGAACCTTAAGTATAGAAACAGCTATCTTGAAAAATGAAACCACTGTACCTTATGAGAATATGCTTATCAAAGAAATTGAATATTCCATCATCAAGGATAAACACGAAATGACTTATTTTAAGAGATTTATATTTAGAGATAACTACATCTACCAAATTTCTATCGGAGGACTCAACCGCCATACAGAAACCTTGTTGAAACAGCGGGAGATATTCTTCAATTCTTTTACTTTTGAAACTGAAGACAAAACTTCAAAAAATGATTCAAACAACTGAGATTATTAAATACAAAACATAAAGAGACATGAAGACTATTTTATCATTCCTATGCCTTTTAATTGCATCAACGGTTTTTTCTCAAACTCAGCTGAAAAATAGAGATACAACCGAACAAAAAAATGCCCTCAGTGTATCGGAACTTTTTGTCATAGGCAAAAAAACATACCAAGAAGATTATACCCCTTTCAAAGGACATTCCCGTGGTTTTCATGTAGGTTTTATGAATTTTGCCCATTTGCCGGAAATGTATGACAGAATGAAACTGAAAGGCTCCGGCTCATTCACTTTTCAATTCAATATTTTCAATCATAATATCGGTTTAAACAAACGAAATAACATTGGACTCATTACAGGACTAGGACTTGAATACCAACGTTTCAGACTTGATAATTCTGATTATACCCTTGCAAAAATAGACGGGACAACATCTCTTGTCAACGCCAAAAAGAGATATAGTGATATTGAAAGTGTTAAACGCAGTAGCTTCAAAAATCTCTATCTAACCATCCCATTGATGCTTGAAGTACAATTTCCTGCTTCCAAGTATGCAAGCAAACGGTTCTATGTATCCGGAGGCTTTATGGGCGGTGTAAGAATGCATTCAAAAACCAAAGTTGTCTACCACAACACAAACCACAAAATAGAAAAGCAAAAACAAAAAGGAAATTTCAATGTCGTGCCATTCAAAGTGGATGCCATAGCACGTATCGGTTATAGCAAAATCAGTATATGGGGCGGCTATACTATTACCAACCTTTTCAAAGATAAAAATCTGACAGATTTAAATGTTTATACGATAGGATTTGGATTGAATATTTGATAAAAATAAACACGCCCTGCAGCTAATCTGTAGGGCATTCATTTTTTTTCACCTGCATAATACTGGTCTGACGGTCAATCGAAGCTTGATGAATCGCTTTGAATATTTTCTCTAAAAATTCCGAATCCAAACCTTGTTTATCTCCATAGGCAAAAACCTTTTGTAATATTTTTTCCCAACGTCCAGCTTGTAATATAGTGATATTATTCTGCTTTTTATATTGACCGATTTCATCAGACACCTTCATCCGAAGTGCCAATAAATCCAACAATTCACTATCTATAACATCAATACGGGCTCGCAATTCATCTATACTTTCGCGGTATTGAATATTTTCTGTATGAGCATGACGTATCACCAACTCCCCTAACATTTCACCGACACTTTCAGGTGTCAATTGCTGGGCAGCATCACTCAAAGCTGCATCCGGACAAATATGCGATTCTATAATCAGTCCGTCAAACCCTAAATCCATAGCTTGCTGAGCTATTTCCGGCACATACATACGTTTCCCCGCAATGTGACTCGGATCACACAACATCAGCATTTCCGGATAACGCCGCCTGATTTCAATAGGCAACTGCCACTGCGGTACATTCCGATATTTATGTTTTCCATAAGCTGAAAAACCTCGATGAATCACTCCCAGCTTCTTCAATCCTGCCATATTCAGCCGCTCCAAAGCCCCTATCCAAAGCTCAACATCCGGATTTACCGGATTCTTTACCAATACCGGAATATCTGTACCTTTCAAAGCATCTGCTATTTCCTGCATTGCAAAAGGATTAGCTGATGTACGCGCACCTATCCACAACATATCTATTCCGGCTTTTAAAGCTTCGTGTACATGGTGAATATTGGCAACCTCTGTTGAAATTTTCATATCCAACTCTTTACGCACACGCAAAAGCCAGGGTAATCCAATCTCCCCAACTCCTTCAAAACAATTGGGCCGTGTGCGAGGTTTCCAAATCCCTGCCCGCAATACATTGATTCCTCTGCTCTTCAAATCATAAGCTGTCTGAAACACCTGTTCCTCATTCTCCGCACTACACGGACCTGCAATCACCAGCGGACGTGCTATATTTTCAAATAAACCCCAGTCTTCAACTTTCTGCAACTCCAGTTTCATATTCCGATATCCTTTCAATTTCAACTTGCATAGTTAGAATATTTTTCCGAAATAGGTGTATCTTTGCAGACATAATTTTCAAATGAAAGCCATGTCTGATAACAAAACGCTATTTTTACTTGATGCATATGCTTTGATATATCGCTCATATTATGCCTTTATCAATAATCCTCGGATTACAACTACAGGGATTAATACATCAGCAACCTTCGGTTTTGCCAATTTCTTGCTGGAATTACTTGAACTGGAAAAACCGACTCATATTGCTGTTATTTTCGATCCGGACGGTCCTACTTTCAGGCATGAAATGTATGAAGCTTACAAAGCCCAGCGTCCTCCCATGCCTGAAGACTTGAAAAAATCTGTACCCTACATCAAACAGATTATCCAAGGGATGGGTATTTCCTGCATAGACGTACCGGGTTACGAGGCAGATGATGTTATCGGCACTTTAGCAAAAAAAGCAGAAAAAGAAGGATATACGGTCTACATGATTACACCGGATAAAGACTATGCACAATTGGTCAGCGACAAGGTTTTCATGTATAAACCGGGACGATCCGGCAATAAATCTGAAGTATGGGGAATTCCTGAAGTACTCGATCATTTCGGTATCGAACGAGTTGATCAGGTCATTGATATATTAGGATTAATGGGCGACACTGCCGACAATGTTCCGGGATGCGCCGGAATAGGTCCCAAAAGTGCATCATCCCTCGTATATAAATATGGAGATATTGATGGTATATATGCGCACATCGATGAACTGAAAGGCAAACAAAAAGAAAATTTGTTGACCTGCCAATCTACTGTACAACTTTCCCGTACATTGGTGACTATCTGTACTGAAGTACCTACAGATATATCCACTGACAATTTGGAAAAACAGCAAATAAAAACAGAGATATTGGAACCGCTTTTCAAAGAATTAGAGCTTTTTTCATTGTCTCGGAGAATATTAAACGCAGAACATCAAGAAGAACATATAGAAAAATTGACAGATATAAAAGTTGAATATCAAGACTTTAATCAGAATATTCCTGCCCTATTGGAAAAATTAGACAATGCCGATACATTTGCGCTTTTTGCCTCCTTTGAAGAAGGAACTTTATATAATTCCCGACCTGTATCGCTTGCTTTTTCTATTCAAAAACACATGGTCGGTTATATAAATTTACCGACAGACGAAACAGCTGTTGACATCATTCTACGCTTTAAGCCTTTATTTGAAAATAGAGAAAAAAAACTCATTTCCATTGATGCCAAAAATGATGTTATTTGGCTAAAACGCGCAGGTATCGAAGTAAAAAATCAGATATTTGATGTAAAAATCGCACATTATCTGTTACAACCGGATATGTCCCATGATTTAAGCCGGATGGCATTGGAATATCTGAATTACAAATTATCAAACGAAAAGCAAGAAAACCAACAACTGACTCTCCAGTTTGATGAAGAGGTTGCTGAAGACAATGATTACTGCGAGAAAACGGATGTTATTTTCCAATTAAAGGAAAAATTACAAGAAGAACTCGAAAAAACAGGCTTATGGAAACTTTACAACGAAGTGGAAATGCCGCTTGTTTTTGTATTAGCCAATATGGAATATGAAGGGGTCAGTATCGATACTCAAAAGTTGCAGGAAATTGCTGACGAGCTGAGAGAACGCTGCAATATGGTAGAAAAAGAAATATTCGAATTAGCAGGTCAGTCTTTCAATGTAAGCTCTCCAAAACAATTGGGAGAAATTCTTTTTGAAAAATTGGAAATAGACCATAATCATAAAAAAACAAAATCAGGACAATATAGCACGTCAGAACAGGTTCTGGCTAAGTTAGAAGACGAACATCCGATTATTGGTAAAATTCTTGACTATCGAGGACTCAAAAAATTACTCAGCACTTATGCTGAAGCTCTTCCTACTTTTATAGATAAAGGCTCTGGAAAAATACATACACATTTCAATCAGGCTGAAGCAGCCACTGGAAGACTTAGCAGTTTAAATCCTAATCTGCAGAATATTCCCATACGCACAGAAGATGGTCGAAAAATCCGTAAAGCTTTTGTTACAGGCGATGACGACTATGTTTTCTTCTCTGCCGACTATTCACAGGTAGAACTTCGTCTGATGGCACATCTCAGTCAAGACAAAGAATTAATCAATGCCTTCAATCACGATATTGATGTACATACAGCTACAGCTTCAAAAATATATCATGTAGCTCTCGAAGATGTTACTCCGGAAATGCGCCGTCGTGCAAAAACAGCCAATTTCGGTATTATTTATGGTATTTCTGCATGGGGACTTGCAGAAAGACTACATATCAGTCGAAAAGAAGGAAAAGAACTGATTGACGGTTATTTCGAACTCTATCCTGGAGTGAAGAAATACATGGAAGAAGCTGTTGAAATAGCACGCAAAAAAGAATATGTCGAAACCATCATGGGCAGACGGCGCTATCTGCGAGACATTAATTCACGGAATGCCGTTGTACGCGGTATGGCTGAAAGAAATGCCATTAACGCACCGATTCAAGGTTCTGCAGCAGATATCATTAAAATGGCGATGATTTCCATTCACAGACGCATTCAGGAAGAAGGACTCCAATCACGCATGATCCTACAGGTACACGACGAATTGAATTTCAAATGTCATAAATCCGAACAATACTTATTGAAAACACTCGTCACCAATTGTATGGAACACGTAGTGAAACTCTCTGTACCGTTAACTGTCAGTACAGGATTCGGAAGTAACTGGTATGAAGCACACTAATTTAATACCTATGCATCAACCAGAGAAAATACAAAATAAAGTGCAGACTGACTCTATTCAAAACACAGTCACAGACTACTCTTGGCCACAAGAGAAAATCTCTTTATTGGAGCAACCAGAACTATTGACAGATACTTTTGAAATATGCCAGCCTGTAACTCTATCTATGCCTTATTCCAAGATAAATACAGGCAAAAATCTTACTCTCAATCTTATCTTTACTATCATTTTTCTGGCCATATTTGCCGTTATCCGCTTAAGAGGTAAAGATTTGATTACAGATATCATTTATGCCACAATACAAAGGAAGAAGGCAACACCTCTCTTGAATGAAGGTATATTACCCAATTTGTTATTCTACTGCATGGGACTAACCCTGTCTTTCTCCGTATTATCTGTTTTTATCACCTATCTTACAACACAGACTTTTTTATCAATCCATAGTCTTTTGATATTTGGAGGCTTATTACTCTATCATCTTATTTTAATATTTATTATTCACCTATTGGGATGGACTTTTAGTACCAAGCAAATTGCCAATGAATTTACCGTCAATCTATGGACATTTCATATTAGCCTGGGATTACTGATTTCACCCTTTGTTATTGCACTCTTTTTTGTCCGTGAAAACGCTGTATATCCACTTATCATAACAACCATTATCTGCTTAACTATCCTAATGTTAGTTAAAATAGTCCGTTGGTTGGCAATATTCTTCTCATACAAAGTTTCAATATTGTATATGATTTTGTACCTTTGTGCCCTCGAATTGGTACCACTACTTTTTTTATATAAAGCAGTGGTATAAAAGGTAACAAACTAAAACTTTATTGCTTTGAAGATAAAAAAAATACTCGTGTCACAGCCACAACCGACTACAGACAAATCACCGTATTCGGAATTAGCTGACAAGTATGGATTAAAATTGGAGTTCCGCCCTTTCATAAAGGTTGAAGGTGTAACGGCAAAAGAATTTAGACAAGAAAGGATTAATATCCTCGACCATACAGGTATCATCTTTACCAGTCGAACTGCTATTGATCATTTTTTCAGAATTTGTCAAGAGATGCGTGTAACAGTACCAGACACCATGAAATACTTCTGTATCTCTGAAGCAACGGCATTCTACCTGCAAAAATATATCGTCTACAGAAAAAGAAAAATTTTCTATGGAGACAAGAAAGTGGACGACATGACTAAAATTCTGTTGAAACATAAAACAGAAAATTTCTTAGTACCACTCTCAGATATACATAAAGAAAATATTCCGGGTTTGTTGGATAAACTGAATCTGAAATACACTAAGGCAATACTTTATAAAACCATTGCCAGCGACTTGAGCGATATTAAGGACTTGCATGAATATGATATTGTTGCGTTCTATACACCTTCGGGTATTAAGTCTTTATTCCAGAATTTCCCGGATTTTGTTCAGGACACTTTAGCAATTGCAGCATTTGGACCCGCTACAGCAACTGCTGTTGAAGAAGCCGGTTTACGTCTGGATATAAAAGCTCCTACTCAACAATGTCCTTCTATGACAATGGCTCTTGAAGATTATATCAAACGGTTCAATAAGGAAAACAAATCTAAGTAATACAAATGTCCGGAACCATTAATTCCGGACATTTTCAAATTTATTCCTATGTACACCCTCAGTAAAACAGAACGTTTATGCAGTAAAATCCTTATAGAGGAGCTACTCGCGTCTGAACTGAGCTTTATCAAATATCCGTTCCGCGTTGTATATAAAATATCATCAATTCCCGGAACTCACCCTGCCAGAATAGCCGTCAGTGTCGGTAAAAAAAAATTTAAACGCGCTGTAAAACGGAATCGTGTAAAAAGACTGGCACGCGAAGCTTTCCGCTTAAATAAAGCAATCCTCTATAACGAAATACAAGAAGGCAAAACCATAGATATCCTTTTAATATATCTGGATAATACCATACCCACATTTGCGAAAACAGAAAAAGCAGTGAAAGCTATATTACAAAAAATAGTAGCTCGCTATAGTTCAGAAATTAATCAGGAATAATATGCTATATCTTAAAAAATTTTTCACCTTCTTGTTCCTGATACCTGTCAAATTTTACCAATATTGCATTTCACCCCTAAAACCACCGACTTGCAGATACACTCCTACCTGCTCGCAATATGCTGTTGAAGCAATAAAAAAATACGGACCTATCAAAGGAACCTGGTTGGCTATAAAGCGATTGCTTCGATGCCATCCTTGGGGTGGAAGTGGTTATGATCCAGTTCCTTAAAAAATAGCTTTCTTAATAAACACATAAATTTTCATCCTTACTTCTTATTTTCAAGAATATATACTATTTTCGTTTACTGATTATCCTACTAGGTGTAATAATAGATAAAATATAATAGAATGAAAACAAAAAGAATTCTTATTTTAGCTGTAGCCGTCATTGCCATAATTATTGGATTGACCTCCTTGAAAAATGACGATAAAAGCTTTCAAATCAGCAAAAACCTCAATATTTTTGCTTCACTTTTCAGAGATGTCAATCTTTTTTATGTTGATGATGTGAATCCGGAAAAAATGATTACTACCGGAATCAATGCCATGCTGCGATCATTGGATCCTTATACAGTCTATTACCCTGAATCAGAAACTGAAGATGTCAAATTAATGACTACAGGAGAATATGCCGGTATTGGTTCTGTCATAAGTAAAAAAGGTGATCAGGTCATTATTCGTGAACCTTATAAAAATTCTCCGGCAGATAAAGCCGGCTTATTACCGGGTGACATTATTCTTGAAATAGATGGTCATTCTACAAAAGGAAAAGATGTCGCCGGTGTCAGCGAGATGCTTAAAGGAATGCCAGGAAAAGAAATTACAATCAAAGTCAAACGTGAATATCATGAAAAACCGCTGATAAAAAAAGCTATACGTGAAAAAATACAATTACCGTGTGTCCCCTATTACGGCATGATAAACAATAAAACAGGATATGTCTGTCTCACTAGTTTCACCGATAAATCAGCAGCAGATGTTAGAACTGCTATCATTGAATTAAAAAATAATGGAGCAGAATCCTTAGTATTCGACTTGCGCGGCAATAGTGGAGGTCTCATGGACCAAGCTGTAGAAATAGTAAACTTTTTTGTACCACGAAATTCCAAAGTTGTCAGCACAAAAGGAAAATTAAAACAGTGGGACAAAGAATATATAGCAAGTAAAAATCCCATAGTGCCGGATATGCCTCTTGTCGTTTTAATAGATCGTGGTTCAGCCTCAGCTGCAGAAATTGTTTCCGGGGCTCTCCAAGACCTCGATAGAGCTGTTTTAATTGGCGAAAGATCCTTTGGAAAGGGGTTAGTTCAAAATGTAAGAGATCTTGCCTACAATACAAAATTAAAGGTAACAACAGCCAAATATTATATCCCAAGTGGAAGATGTATACAAGCTCTTGATTATACTCACCGAAATCCTGATGGAAGTGTCGGCAAAGTCCCGGATTCTCTTATCACAGAATACAGCACCCTCAATGGTCGCAAAGTATATGATGGCGGTGGTATTAATCCGGATATAAAAATAGAACCGGAAGAATATGCAAGAATTACGCAAGAATTAGTATTACAAGATTTGACTTTTGATTTCATCAACAATTATGCTCTACGCCATGAAAAAATAGATAACATCGAGCAATTCAAAATTACAGATGAAATTTACAATGAATTTAAAAACTACCTGAAAGAAATAAAGTTCAGCTACGAAACAGAATCGCAGAAGGTATTGGACAAATTAATTAATATAGCAAAAAATGAAAGATACTACGATACATCCAAAGAAACTATCGAAAAACTAAAACAGGAATTCCAACATTCTGTAGATCGTGACATGAATCTTTTCCGGGAAGAAATCATTTCATTTCTGACTGAACAATTCCTGCAACGTTATTACTACCTTGAAGGATTTCTTCAATACAGATCAAAACATGACAAAGAAATTCTGAAAGCAGCAGAACTATTAGCCAATCAGGATGAATATAATAAAATCTTACAGCCTTGATATTATAACCCGGAATCATCCGGGTTATTTTTTTTATGGAAGTAATTATATACAATCATTGCCCTCTTTTGACCGATTACAGCAGCCAACTCTTCTAGTTTTCTGGCAGAAATATTTTCAACAGATTTAAATGTCTGCAATAATACTATTTCAGTATTTTCACCTATCCCATATATTTCACTTAATACACTCTTTGTTTGTGATTTCTCTCTTAACTGGCGATGAAAAGTTATTCCAAAACGATGGGCTTCATCCCGAATCTGCATCAGTGTCTTCAATGCCACCGAATTCTTTCCCAAGAGATAAGGATCCTTATCACCGGGAAAATAAATCTCTTCCATACGCTCAGCTAGACCTAAAATTGGAATCTTGCCATATAATTCCAATTTCTGCAGACTCTTGATAGCAGCATGCAACTGCCCTTTTCCTCCGTCAACCACAATAAGATCCGGTAAATCCTTCCCTTCATCCAATACTCTGGAATATCTTCTATAGATAATTTCCTCCATAGAAGCAAAATCATCCGGCCCTACCACACTCTTAACATGAAACTTCCTATACTCCCTTTTAGCCGGTTTACCATCTAAAAATACAGTACAGGCAGCTACAGGATTGGTACCCTGAATATTAGAATTATCAAAACATTCTATACGATGTGGCAAATGTGGTAATTTTAATTCCAATTGTATGGTTCTCAATGAATTAAATGAATTATCTTCTTTTTTTAGACTACGCTGACGTTCTTTGTCTAAACGAAAATACTCGGCATTACGTTCAGATAAATCTAATAACTGTTTTTTATCTCCTTTTTGAGGTATTACATACTGAATACCCTCCAATTCTATGTCAGGATAAAAAGGTACAATTATTTCTTTAGACTCACTACCCATTAATTGGCGTATTTCGTAAATAGCAAATGCAAGAATGGATTCTTTTTCTTCTTCTATTCTCTTCTCTATTTCAACAGAATGAACTTGGATAACGGCACCATGTATTATTTTTAAATAATTGACATAACCATATTTTTCTGTTTCAATATAAGAAAACACATCCGTATCGTGCACGGTAGTCCGTACAATTGTAGATTTAGCCTGATAATTCTTTACTAAGTCTAAAGCCTTTTTCACCTCATTCGCCTCTTCAAATTTCAATTCTTCAGCATAAAGAGTCATTCGTCTTGTCATTGCATCTACAACCATACTTAAATTACCGCGCAATATATTTCGAATTTGGGAAATATACTCTCCATACTCCTCTTCACGAATTTTACCAATACAAGGTCCAAGACAATTACCAATGTGATACTCCAAACATACTTTGAATTTATGGTTATAGATATTCTTATACTCCAAGGCTAGATTGCAAGTCCGTAATTTATACAAAGACTTAATCAATGATATCAATGTATGTGCCAATTTTCCGGAGGTATAAGGACCAAAATATTCAGAACCATTATGGATATATTTACGTGTAACAAAAACACGTGGAAAATTTTCTTTTTTAATACATATCCAAGGATATGATTTATCATCTTTCAAAAGAATATTATAACGAGGCTTATATTTCTTTATCAGATTATTTTCCAGTAAAAGCGCATCCTGCTCACTATTGACCACAATATACCGCAAATCATTTATTTTATTTACAAGTAAAAGTGTCTTACTGGATTGATTGCTTTTGTTTAAATAAGACTGTACTCTATTTTTTAGATTTTTGGCCTTACCAATATAAATTATCGTGCCGGAAGCATCGAAATATTGATAAACACCGGGCTTATCCGGCAACTCATTAATCTTTGCACGCAGGCGATCTTCATACAAAGCCATCCTATCTATATTTACGATATAAAACCAAAACTAGAATATTCAAACAATCCCTTCTCCCCTATTTTTAATTCAGGAATAACAATCAAAGCCATAAATGAAAGTGTCATAAAAGGAGAATTCAGCAAGCATCCCATATCATTTAAACAACGACAAAATTCATTCCACCTATCAGCAACTTTCTCTCCCCTTTGATCGCTCATTATTCCAGCTATCGGCAAAGCCATCACCTCTATATTATCACCATCGACAATTGCCAGTCCGCCTTTTTTATCAATAACGGCATTCACCGCCGCTACAATTTCCGCATCACTACAACCGACTGCAATCAGATTATGCGAATCATGAGAAATACTGGTTGCAAAAGCTCCCCGTTTCAAACCCACTCCATGGATATAAGCCACCTGAGATTTATCATTTTTATAACGGTTAATATATACTATTTTTAAAATATCTCTTTCCAAATCCGATTCCAGATTAAAAGGATGAATTGCTATTTGAAAATCTATTTTTCCTGTTACAATCTCTCCGTCCTTCACATCTATACAAAGAATATGATTGGAAACTTTTTTCACAATCTCATTTTTCTCGATTGCTTTTCTTACGAATTTATTAAAACCAACTTCTTTAAATGATTCAACAGAAGAATCAGATTCCCCCATATTTTTATCATACCGCTTGATTCCATCAATATAAACAGACGAAACAGTAAAATCTTTCAAATTTTCAAAAACGGTAAAATCAGCTTTTTCCCCTATTTTCAACGTTCCGATATTCAAATGATAATGCCGGATAGCATTCAAAGAAGCAGCTTTTAAAACATCAAACAAATCAAAACCATCCGCCACTGCCCGCTTCACGATTTTATCAATATGTCCAAATTCTATCAAATCGTCCGGGTGAGAATCATCAGTACAGAACATTACTTCATTCGGATATTTTTTTATCAACCCCTTCAAAGCTTCATAATTTTTCGCAGCACTCCCCTCTCGAATTAAAATCTTCATTCCACCGGCAATTTTTTCCAAAGCCTCCTCCTCTGTCGTACATTCATGATCCGTAGAAATACCGGCTGCAATATATTTTATCAAATCCTCATTTTTCAAGCCGGGAGCATGACCATCTATCACTAAATTTCGTTTACGAGCACTCTCTATTTTACGACAAACATCCACATCACCCATTAATACTCCCGGAACATTCATCATCTCAGATAACCCTACAAACAATCCCGTATCAAATAAATCTTCAACATCATTCGATGATATTTCCCCACCAGAACAATCCAAAGGTGTTGCCGGTACACAAGAAGGTATTGTAAAAAACATCTTAACAGATGCGTTCTTTGCATTTTCCAACATGAAATAAATCCCATCCTTTCCCAATACATTCGCAATTTCATGAGGATCGGTAATCACCCCCACAGTACCTTTTCGAACGACCAACCTGGAAAATTCTGTTGGAACCAACATCGAACTTTCAATATGCACATGTGCATCTATAAATCCTGGAGCAATAATATGATTATAAAAATCACTCCGGGGAAAATTTTCCGTCCTTCTACATCGACTATATTACCTTCAATTTTCATAGCTTTTCCAAAAATAAGTACGAATGTTCCACGTGAAACACCTACAACAACTCTTCGCTAACGACCCAGCAAAATCAACAACACATTGATGTCTGCAGGCGAAACTCCGCTGATGCGCGAAGCCTGTCCGATAGTACGCGGCTGGATTTTTGCCAACTTTTGTCTCGCCTCTATAGAGAGATTTGTCAACTCTTCATAATTAAATTTTCCGGAAATAACTAAATTTTCCAAACGAGTCAATTTATCAGCCAGCATCCGTTCGCGTTCTATATAACCGGAATATTTTATAAATATCTCTGCTGCCTCTACAATCTCAGCACGTATTTCATTTGATTGGACAAATTCTGCCAGCGGAGGCAATACATTTATCAAATTAGCTAATGTTATCTGAGGCCTAGTCAATACATCCACCAATTTTAACCCTTGCCGCAATGGTGCTGTATTTAAAGATTCCAAATAAGAATTGATAGCATCCGGCTTCACACTATAGTTTCGAATATAATCTATCAATAAATCTTTTTTGTTAATTTTATTTAAATAAATATTATATCTATTTAAATCAACTAAACCCAAATGATACCCTTTCTCTGTCAAACGCACATCTGCATCATCTTGCCGCAAAATTATTCGATACTCTGCGCGTGAAGTAAACATACGATATGGCTCATCTACCCCTTTCGTTACTAAATCATCAATCAATACACCGATATAGGCTTCATCGCGCTTCAATATAAATTCCTCTCCCCCACGAAGTGAAAGATGAGCATTGATACCGGCCATCAAACCTTGTGCAGCCGCCTCTTCATAGCCCGTTGTACCATTTATTTGACCGGCAAAATAAAGGTTTTTCACTAACTTGGTTTCCAATGTATGATATAATTGAGTTGGTGGAAAATAATCGTATTCAATGGCATATCCGGGCCTGTAAATACGTACATTTTCAAATCCCTCAATCAGACGCAAGCCTTTCAATTGCACCTCCCAGGGTAAAGATGAAGAAAAACCGTTTAAATAATATTCTGTTGTAGTTTCTCCTTCCGGCTCTAAAAAAAGATGATGACTGTTTTTATCTGCAAAAGTATTAAGCTTGGTTTCAATACTTGGGCAATAACGCGGTCCTACACTTTGAATCGTACCGTTAAACATCGGACTGTCCTCAAATCCCTCCCGCAATGCTTCATGAACTTTTTCATTGGTATAGGCCATATAACAGGGACGCTGCACCAAATGATTGGTATAATCAAAATTTATATACGAAAAACGATGAAAATCATCATCTCCCTCCTGCTTAGTCAATTTTGAAAAATCGATACTTCTCCCATCAATTCTGACCGGAGTACCGGTCTTCATACGTCCTGTCTCAAAACCAATGGATGCAAGTTGCTCCGTCAATCCATGAGAAGCAGGCTCACTGATTCTACCTCCTTCAAAACTGACTCTTCCAATATGCATCAGTCCATTAAGAAATGTTCCATTTGTAAGTATCACCTTAGAGGCATAAAACGTTGCTCCCAAAGCCGTAAGGACTCCTTTTGCCTCGCCATTTTCCACAATCACCTCCACCACTTCATCCTGCCACATATCCAACCCATCCGTATGCTCCAGAATTTCCCGCCAATTTGCAGAAAATTTCATTCTGTCACATTGAGCTCTCGGACTCCACATGGCAGGTCCTTTCGAAAGATTCAACATCCTGAATTGTATGGAACTGCGATCCGTAACAATGGCTGTCATCCCTCCCAAAGCATCTATTTCACGCACAATCTGCCCTTTTGCAATACCGCCTATAGCCGGATTACATGACATTTGTGCAATTTTATTCATATCAAGTGTCACCAACAAAGTGCGCGAACCCAACCGTGCAGCAGCACTGGCTGCTTCACAACCGGCATGACCGGCACCGGCAACAATTACATCATAATCCGGTAATAAATGACCCATATTATAACGATTTTAGAAGATCCAAGCAAATATTTTCATTCTGTCGCATTTCTATGCTGTCCGGCTCTGTTTTATCTTTGAAACCTATCAAATGAAGCACAGAGTGGCATACCACCCGATGAAACTCATTATCATACGAGGTATTAAATTCCAATGCATTCGTTTTGACAGTATCCAGACTGATAAAAACATCACCCGAAAGTACATCACCTGCGCAATAGTCAAAAGTAATAACATCCGTATAATAATCATGATTCAAATACTGCCGGTTTACCGACAATATATAATCATCGTCACAAAAAATAAAATTCAATGCACCTAATTGCCGGTGATAATGTTCGGCAATAACTTTCAGCCATTTACAAACCCGTATATCAGAAAAAAAAGAAGGATAGTCGGTTTTTCCTTCTTTATAGAATAAAATTTCTTCCATCTTATTTTATAAATTAAAAAACATTGTCACTGTAGAACCGCCATTTGAAAAAACAATATCATCTGAAAGGCTCTTCATCAAATATAATCCGCGTCCTGCTGACTTTCCCAAATTATCCGGAAGTGTAGGATCGGGTATATTTTTAAAATCAAAACCATCACCTTCATCACTTATTGTCACTTTCAAGCGATTATTTTCTATAGAGACAATTAAAGTCACATTCTTATTCAAATCACGCTTATTTCCGGATAAAATAGCATTATTGACAGCTTCTATCACCGATAAATTAACACGGGCTGATAAATAATCAGGAACATGAAATCGTTCTGAAAATCCATCAATGAATCTTTCGACCATCATAATATTATTGATATCCGATGATATAATAATCTCTAACTTATTCATAGCCTATTATTTTGCTAACCAAAGTTCAGGATTTAACTTTATTGGCTGTATTTTTCCGACATTCTGCCAAATTTGAAAGTTCAATACACTACCTTTTTCACTATCATAACCAATACGTCCCAAAACTTGTTTGGTTGCCACATTATCACCGCGTTTTACTTTTACATCCAATAAATTGGGATACACGGTAAAAAAATTACCATGCTGCACCAATACTGTATAATTCAATCCCGGTACATAACAGACATCTAAAACTACCCCTTTAAAAACTACACATACATCAGAATTTTTTGAAGTTGTTATATCGATACCGTCATTGGATATTTTCAAATACTTATGTAAAGAGTGTACACTTACTCCAAATTTTTCAGAAATAAATCCTTCTGCTACAGGCCACGGCAATTTGCCTTTGTTTTTAGCAAAATCATCTGAAAGAAGCTTTTGTTCTTGTGTCAACTTGCCTTTAGCAGTAGATGCCTTTTTTGTTTGAGCGGTTATCAGTCGGTTAAGTTCTTTAGCCAAACGCTGCCGATTCTTTATTTCTTTATCTAATTTTTTCCGTAAATCCTTTTCTTTGCGTTGCAACTCAGACATGTATTGATTTTCTTTCATCCGCTCTGATTCCATCTCCTGATTTTTTACATGAATTGTTCGGACTACTTCATTTTTCTGACCAACCAAACGCTCTAAATCTTTATTTTTTATCTTTAAAGAATCATTTATCTGCTGTATAAGCTTTAATTGCTTGTCAGAATAATCCTGAATTTGCTGAAAATACTTAAAACGGTTATAAGCTTGATTGAAATCAGAAGCCGAAAGTATAAACATCAATTTATCAGCTTTATTTCTTTTTTTCCAACTTCCATATACCAGTTTTGCATACATATCCAACAAAGACTTCCGCTCTTCCTCCAATTCGGATATCCGATTTTCATTTTTAGTTATACTTCCCTGTAAATAATTTACTTCTGCATTCAAAGAAGAAATCACTTTCTTACTTTGTGTGATTTTAGCTTGCAAAATATTTACTTTTTCAGTTGAAGCCGATTTGTCACGAGATGCCTCCTTCAACAATTTATTCAGATAAATAATTTCTTTTTCTGCTCTCTCCTTCTGTCGACGTACATCATTGATGGATTGCGAAAACAATCCATGAAAAGAGAAAATCCCTAAAATCAATAATATCAAAATCTTATTTTTCATCCGATAACATCAAAGGTTTATATTTTGAAGATACTCTGAAATTGGATTTTACGGGTACATCAAATTCTATTTTTTGAAATTCAAGTTTCAAACTCATTTTACTTTCTGCGGAAAAAAGATCAAAGACAAACTTTTCCGGAAATAGTTTACCTGAAAAATCCTTGAAATCCTTATACTCCACTCCTACTCCGGCTTCCTCTTCTATATCCTCTAAAAAGAAACTCAAAGGCTTGAAAGTAGTAGGATCTATCGTTACTTTTTGCTGAATCAACATAAAATCTTTATTCTTTCTTTTTTTCTTATAAAGCTTCTTTATCTTTCTTCCCAGTGCTTTTTCTTGAATCATTGAAAGTTCGTATCCTTCATCAACACGTGACAATTTGTATTTTTTTGTTTTTTCCGGATTACTTTCAAAATTAATATTCACAAAACTATTGGTAAAAATTTTCTGAATATAGTCATAATTCAATTCTGTCTCAAAACGGTCATAAAAGTAGCTGTAATCCGACAAGAAATATTTCTTGTTATGCATATCTACAAATTTCACACTGTCCCGAGTCAGTAAAATACGTGCAACTTCTATGCCCAACGGAGCATTTACAGAAATTTGAATAAAACTGTCTCTTTGGATTTTCATCGAAAGCCTGAAATCATTGCTCTTATTTACTGATTTTAATGAAGCATCTATACGTTTGGCAAATAACGTATTATATTTTAATTCATTTTCTTCGATATTCTTCAATAATTTATTTTCAGTTATCAAAGGCACCTCTTTTTTCACTACAGTCTGTTTCACTGTCCGACAAGACAATACTGACAAACAAATCATCAACAGCAATAATAATCTGACTTTCATATCATCCAAACTTCAATTATTCAGGCAAGACACCTGTTTCTATCTTCTGCTTTAAAACTTTTAATTCTTCTTTATCCTCTATACCGGTTTCCAAAGCTTTTTTCCACATATTCAAAGCTTCCTCTTTTTCACCATTCATATAAAGTATATCACCGTAATGGTTATATAAAACTCCCGATACCTCTTTTGACTTCTCCATAGCCAATTTCATATAAAATTTAGCTTGAGAGTAATTTCCCCTCACATAAAGCACCCAGGCGTATGTATCCAATGAGGTGGCATTATCTGGCTCCATTTTCACTGCTTGCGCAATCATCTGCTCTGCCATGCTGAGATTTTCTTTTCGCAAAGCTAGATAATAAGCATAGTTATTCAATACCAAAGCATCATTCGGATTAATTTTCAATGTCTCATCAAACATTCTAAAAGCTTTCTCCACACTATCCAATTGGTAATAACATTCACCTAAATTAGCATAAAACTGAGCCTTCATTGCCGGATTTTCATCAGACAGGGTTACTCCTTTTTCAAAGAACGGTAAAGCACTCTTCACCTGATTATCCATCACTAACTTTACACCGGTCATCAAATAAGGCAAAGGACGTTCAGGAAAATAACGTATTGCATCCAGACTCCTACTATACATACTGCTAAAATCTTGCATATCATTATATAGCAACAAGAGTTCTTCCCAAATTAAATAGTTATTACGGTCATGTTCCAATATATATTCCAATTCTTTTTTTGCATCCTCCAATTTTCCATCCCTTTTTAAAAGATCAGAATGTAAAGCCCGTACACCTAAATCCTCCTTATACTTTTCAAGTAAAAGCGCTACATACGAATCAATTTGAGCATCCGTTATTGCTATGGAATCCGGAGCTAAAATCAATTTCAAGATATACTGTATTTTAAATCCATTATCTATTTTATCACTCAACAAAGCGCTTTTCGTATGTTTTTCAGCTTCATCTATTAATTTTTTTCCTCTGTAATAATCTGCCAGATAAAAATGCACAAAACCATTATCCGGCTCGGCCTTTAACAGACGATCCAAAATCTGTAATCCTTTTTTATCCTGGTTATAATTAAAATAAAGTTCTGCCAACAAACTTAGATATTCACTTCTGTCGGGAAACTTGCGTATCAATTTGACTAATTCAGCCGATGCTTTTTTAACGTTATCCAGTTTCGTATACAATTTTATTTTTTCAATGGAAACCGGTTCAGTAACTCCAAATTGCTCCTCATACCTATCAAACACCTCGATAGCCTGCTGCCATTTTTCTACAGAAGCATAAAGACTGGCCTCCAAAAGATAAAAATCATCTTTATCCGGATACTTATCAATAATTTCAGTATACACTTGACAAGCTTCCTCAATCATAGATTTTTCTTGCAGAATATTTGCCAATAACACTTTATACCACATATTACCGGGATTTCCGGCTACAGCCTCTCGAGCAAACTTCAAACCATTATTCAAGTCATTACCGATACTCAATAAACCGGCAATTTCATATTTCACTGCCGGGCTGCCGGGTAATATTTTAAGACAATTATCAAACCACTTCAAAGCTTCTTGAAAATTACCTGTTATCTTACACCTTACCCCTTCCATATAGCAGTAATCAAATTCTACTTGCCGTTCTTCACTCAAAATTTGCTCAGGTGTGGTATTTTTCTTTTTCCGGTCTGCAAAACCGGCTGTACAGATAAAAACAGCCAATAATAATAAAATCCATTTTTTCATATACAGATCTTTAAACATTTTAATTTTTCCCTGTATGTCCGAATCCACCCTCTCCCCTTTCCGATTCATCCAATGTCTCCACTTTCACCCATTCAGCCTGTTCAACCCGATTAATCACCATTTGGCAAATCCTCTCACCATTTTCAATCTGAATCACATTATTTGACAAATTCACTACAATTACACCTATTTCTCCCCGATAATCTGCATCAATTGTTCCCGGACTGTTCAGTATTCCCAAACCTTCGTTTAAAGCCAATCCGCTTCTTGGACGAATTTGAGCCTCATATCCAACCGGTAATTCTATATATAGTCCTGTCGGTATTAGTATACGTTCCAACGGTTTTAAAACAACTGTTTGTTCTAAATTCGCACGGATATCCATACCTGCAGAAGCCTTAGTTTTATACTCAGGAAGAGCATGTGTTGAACGGTTTACTATTTTTACTTTCATAAATCAACTACTTTATATAATATACAATATAAGCTTTCAAACTTACTACTTTTTATTTATCCGGCGAAGGATAATCTTTAGAAAGTTTCAAACCTTCGCAGCAAAATTACTCAAATCAACATTTTCAACATTCAATATTTCATTATTATATTCTAATTTATTCTTTAAAAAAAATATGAAGGTTATTATAGGCTGTTAGTTCTCTTGATAAATGTTGATAGAAAAAGTTGTTTTTCATGTTATTAATATCGTAACCAAAGCTTATTAACAGCGTCATTAAATTGTAATTATTTGAAAATAAGTTGAGAATAGACGTTATTAACAACTGTCAGTAATCTTCGCACTGAAAAAATAATTGAGAATTTTAGTGTTGAAAACTGTTAGTAAGTAGTCAGAATAAAATCGAATAAATCTGTTCTATTTTTTTGGTAGTTTGTCAGAAAAATCGAATGGATTGTTTTATCCAATATTCCAAATAAAGTTTTCATTTTCTATTAATAGTTTTCAACAGCCTATTCGCAACTTATTAACAATGGCTTTTAATAATATTGGATAAAAAAAACGATGGACAATCGTCCATCGTTTACGTTATAATTTTCAAACCTCTACTTATATCAATTGGTTGGTGCTTGTATCCGGAAATACAAGTGTAGGCTTATGCTGTTTTGCTTCTTCGAAATCCATGGAAGCGTATGATATGATAATTACAACATCTCCCACTGCACATTTTCTGGCAGCCGGTCCGTTCAGGCAGACAACACCGGAACCTCTCTCCCCTTTGATAACGTATGTTTCCAACCTCTCGCCATTATTTACATTAACGATTTGCACTTTTTCGTTTTCGATGATATTGGCGGCTTCCATCAAGGCAATGTCAATCGTAATACTCCCTACATATTGCAGATTAGCTTCTGTAACAGTTACCTTGTGAATCTTTGATTTTACAACCTCTATATTCATTTCGTTTAAAATACAATGTTATCAATCAATCTGATTTTACCTGCATAAACTGCAACGCAAGCCACTTTTCTGCCGGGTTCGTTCCAGTCTTTTGTAATTTGCAGTGTTTCTTCATCAACGATTTCAACGTATTCTGTTTCAAGAAAAGGATTACTGTTAATCTCGTCTGCAATCCATTTTTTCATCTCTTCTACACTTTTTTCAGCAACCAATGAAGTGGCTTTTTTCAGAGTAGCATAGATATGCGGAGCATTCTTTTTGTGTTCTTCATCCAAAAGAGTGTTGCGAGAACTACGTGCCAACCCGCTTTCTTCACGGATAATCGGGCAAGGTACAATTTCAACGGCATATTTCAATTGTTTCACCATGCTTCGGATGATGGCAATCTGCTGGAAATCCTTCATTCCAAAGAATGCTTTATCCGGACGTACAATATCAAACAATCGGCTTACCACCTGTCCTACTCCATTGAAGTGACCGGGGCGTTTAGCACCTTCCATCACGCTTTCAATGTAGCCGAAGTCAAATTTACGGGTATCCGGTTCCGGATAAATTTCAACTACTGAAGGTGCAAATACAATATCGCAACCTACTGTTTTCAATAATTCCACATCTTTATCCAAAGTGCGCGGATATCGTTTCAGATCTTCCGGATCATTGAATTGAGTAGGATTTACGAATATACTGACCACTGTAACGTCACTATTCTTCTTAGATTCCTTAACCAGGGACAAGTGTCCTTCGTGCAAAGCCCCCATAGTAGGGACAAATCCGATTACCTTGCCTTCATTTTTCAGGCCACTAATCAGACTAATCAGTTCATTTTTAGTGTTTAAAACTTACATAACATTTTACTGAAATACGGAGTGCAAATGTATTACTTATAATTGAGAATAAAAAGCAGTCTTTTGTTTTTATTTATATAATGTATGTATAGCGGGATGAACAGACATCAGAGCATCTATAAGTTCTGTGCGGCTTACCCCTTCGCGCATGACAATAAAAATTGTATCATCTCCGGCAATGGTGCCCAATATTTCAAAATAATTTTCACTGTCAATCAATACGGTAACGGCATTGGCATATCCGGGCAGTGTTTTGATAACCGCCATATTGCCTGAAAAATCAATACTCAGGATAGTATCCGTAATGATAGCCGACACTTTTTCTTCGCGCTGTTCGTTTTGGATACTTTCCGGAATGACATAGATATATCCTTTTTCCTTGTGCGGGATTTTTGCCACTTTCATGAATTTCAGGTCTCGGGACAAAGTGCTTTGTGTCGCTTCAACATCCATTTCTTTCAGGCGGAAAAGCAACTCTTCCTGTGAGGAAATCAACTCGGATTCTATCAGTTTGCGAATGGTCAATAGTCGTTTAGTCTTGTTTCTCATATATATCCATTAAAAGTCAATTTACTGCAAAAATAGAAATTTCTTTTTTTAATCAGTGCTATTGTATGGAATATTTACCGTTTTCAGACAGCTCATACTTATCTATGGCAAATCCATGTCAAGTCTA
>CAJJNP010000019.1 GCA_905193145.1 uncultured Odoribacter sp.
TTTGTTTACGTATGCTTGGAATGTATTGCTTGGCATGTTATACTTTTCCGGGTCAGGATTGTTTTTGCCTGTCCAATAGGGTACATAACTCATCTCAAATTGTGTCAGAATGAATGAATACCATGAATTGGAGTAGTTGTTTCCGAAGTATCTTTTTATCTTGTTCCAGTTGATGGGTTGGGTCATCATGGCAGTGACATAGATTTTATGTATGTGTCTAAACAGGTTTGCTTCAGCAAAGTGTTCGTTTGGGACAAGGCGGACCTTGAAGCGATATTGTACGGTATCCATTTCTGCTCCGGTATAGTTTAGTTTGACCGGGATGATTCCATTCAGACTATCTGCCGGAATCTCTCCTTGTAAGAAGTCGAACATCTCTGTTTTGGCTGTATTGAAACTGTCTTCATGTAGCGTTACAGATATGGGACGTGCGTAAGGAACGGGATCCCCGGAGATACCGATAAATAATTTGATGGTATCGCTACCCCATTCTTTATTGTTGAAATTCTCTGCAAAACTGTATAATGTAGAATCGTTGTCAAAATATACTCCAGCCGGCGAAGCGAACATGGTTGTATCCTCGTCTTTGCATGATGTGATGCTTATCAAGGCCAAGAGTAAGCTGATGATTATATATTGTCTCTTCATCTTATTTATATATTAATGTTGTTGTTGGCTTGTTTATTGGCGTCCTCCGATTTCAATCTCTTTTTCCGGTAGAGGGAACTTGTACATGTTATCTGAGGCTCCCATACTTGCTCCTTGTATTTCTTTGCCTAAGCGTTTGTAATAGTAGAATAGTTGCCCTTCGCTGATATATTCTTTTTTCCACTCTTTTTCGATTTCTTGTGCACACTCTTCTTTACTCAAACCTTCCGGAAGATTGTTTGCATACGGAATCCCGCGAGCCACTCTTACTTCGTTCAGTAGTTTGACGGCTTCGGCTGTTTGGTTGAGATTGTTGTAATATTCGGCAGCAATGTAGAACATTTCCGGTTTTCTGATAAGAGGAACTTTGTTCTTGGAATCTGATTTACTGTCTGTTACTTCTCTGAATTTTTCTACTTTTTTCTCAATGTCGTTTTTGTCCCACCAGGCAGCATAACGGTAGTCTGATGTTCCGATGCCGGTGCCGCTTCCCATTTCATAGGTATCATTCAGGTTTTTCTCGCTTTTGTAGAGAAAATCATCGTTGGGAGTGGATGTGAAATCTCCGTGAATGTCAAAACTTTCTACATAAGGACGTAACGAATTGTACAAATTAGTAACATTGATATAGAAAATATGTTCAGTAGAGAAAGTAAGGTCTTTATATTTTGCTTCTGTATTGATAGCATCGTCAGGATCCATCCACTTGATGGCCGGTTTATCTTTGTTGATAAATCCTTTTACAGCTTCCAGTGCATTTGTGTAATCACCCATCCACATGTAAGCTCTTGCTTGGGTGGCTTTGATGGCCCAATAATTCATGCGGCTGCGTGGATATTCATAAAAATTGTCATCATTGGGGCGTTCGTAGTTCTCATCCTGAGGGACTTGATTGTATGGAGACCAGTATTCAGACAATTTTTCTGCCTCCTTAAGGTCTTTCAATATCAATTCGAGTACCTTCTTGCCACTCAATTGTTCTGATATGTTTTTAGAGTATTCCGTTACATAAGGAATGGACAGTTGGTCCAGTTTGGATGGGTCAACCGTTGTGCCGTATGTTCCGAACATTCGCAGCAGATCCAAATGCAAGAATCCTCGTAATGCCAATGCCTCAGCTTTGATATTGGCGTAGTGAGTCGGATGGAGAATGTCTTTTTTGCCGTCAATCTGTTCCAGAATGGCATTCATATTGGCAATAATCCGATAGTTTTTTATCCAAAAATTTTCGGTAGTGCTTTTATAACGTGTATAGTCGTAGAATTTGGCATAATAATATGGATTGCCTGTTCCTTTTACCTCAAATTGTTGGGCAAGTACATCCATAAAGGTGATGGTCATCTCGCGTCCGTAAATCAGAGAATCGGTCATCATGATATAGCCTCCAATCAAGGCATTTTTGAAGCCTGATTCGGTTTCGAACATTTTGTCCAATTTGATTTCAGTCTTGGGCTGTATATCAAGCCAGTCATTGCATGATGCAAACCCGATGGCTGCAATTCCTGTTAATATAATATTCTTTAGTTTCATAGATACTGGATTTAGTCGTTATTTGAAAGTTGCGCTCAAGGATACATTAAATGTTCTTGCAAACGGATAATAAGTTCCTCTTTCAATCTTGATAGAAGAGAAAGTGTATAGGTCGTTGATGTTAAACTTCACTTGCAATCTTTCCAAACCGGCTTTTTTAATGAAGGCATGTTTGAAGAAGTCGTAAGATAATTGTACGGATGAAATGTGCAGTTCATTCCGTTTCTGTACAAAACGAGAGGTCGGTCTTGTCATTTCGTCTGTAGCGTATGCTTCTTTCTCTGATATGTATACCTGGCCAATGGCTTTGAATGGCTTGTGGTCTCCCGGTTGTCTCCAACGGTCGGTGAAGATACGGCGGTCTACGTTGTCATTCATGTTTGCATTTTCAACTTTGTCGACCAAGGTTTGGTTGTACATTTTTGCTCCGTATTGGTAGGTGAGAACGGTGTTGAAACCGATACCTTTGTATTGGAAGCTGACTCCTCCATTACCCTGGAATTTCGGAAGTGCATCTCCACAAACCACTTGAGCATTGGCGTCGTATGTATAAGTTCTGCGTTTAACGCCATTGGCATCTGTTACGAGGAATACTTCACGTCCGTTGGCAGGGTCTATACCCAATGACGGCATTGCCCAAATAGCATCCATGGATACTCCGTCGTAGAATTTGTTCAGTGGTTTGCGTTGGTCGTATTTGTCTTCATTGCTCTTGTCAAATTGTGCGTTTTGCTGTTCGTTGTATGCACGCATGGCGGCAGAAATCTCTTTCAGGATGTTCTTGTTTCTTGAAATCATGACATTAAATGTCAGGAATGAACGTTCTTTCGGGTTTTGCCATACGGTGGCAGAAGCCTTCAGGTCGAAACCGGTGTTTTGTATTTTTCCTACGTTTTCAGATACTGAATTAAATCCGGTTGAAGGAACCAGCGTCAATGGGTTAAGTGCGTTGTTGGTGATGGAACGGTACCATTCGAACTGTAGACTATATCTGTTTTTGTAGTTGAAGTCAACACCGAAGTTGTATTCCATTTTTTCCTGCCATTTTAAATCCGGGTTGCGCATTCCGATTAGCTGTGCTCCAAGAAGTCCTTCGTAAGTCTTGTCCAGAAAATATTCGTAAGAAGCAATGGCATTGTAGGCATCCATGCTCTGAGAACCGGTAGAACCGACAGATGCTCTTAAACGCAATTGGCTGATATTGGAGTCTTCTAACCAATCTTCGTTGTGGATGTTCCAACTGGCTCCTGCACTCCAGAATTTACCCCAGCGGCTGTCTGCTCCGTATTGGCTGGATGCACTTTGACGGAAGGTTCCGTCAATATTGATACGGTTGTCGTATGAATAGTTGGCTGAAAGATAGTAACCGAAGTCGCGGATTGTTTGTTCGGTTCCTGTCGGTTTGGTGTTTTCGGTCCATTGACGGGCGAACATCAGGTCATTCATCTTGTCACTTGGGAAACCTTGTGCTTGTTGAACGTTTGTTGTGAATTTTTTTCCGGCAATATCTAAGCCGACATTGATATATGCAGAGTGAACTTCTTTGAAGTTTTTGTTGTATTGGATGTCCAGTTTACCGGAAAGGTCGCTTTGCTGTCCTTGCTCCAATTCGTAGGAACCTTTTTCAAGAGCACGGTCTTCTACATAATCGTGGAATTTCAGATGGTTGGCAGGATAGAAGTTGTCTTTGCGACTTCTCTTTTCTGTCAGTCCGAAGCGGGCTGTGGCTTTCAGTCCGGTAGTAACAAACCATTGCAAGTCGAAATTGTTGGTAACGTCAATGTATTTGTTCTGTAATAAAGTGTTCAGTTTGGCATTCCATAGAGGATTGGCTTCAAAACTGATTTGTTCAAACCAAGCGTTTGTTGAAACACTATTACTCTTTTCTATGTGAGGGAATATGTTTTCTACCAAGTTGCCATATTCGTCATATGGACTATAATAAGGATTTAAGCGGGTGTATTCGTCAAAACTTCCGTATTTGGAATCGTTTGCCTTGTTCGAAGTGATGGTCAGTTGGTTACGGAACAGGAATTTGTTGTGGCGGTATTGCAAGGACAAAGCTCCTGAAATCGTGCTTCTGTCTGAGCCTTTCATAACGCCCTTGACGTTATTGTACGAAAGGTCGATGATTGCCTTTAGTGCTTTTTCTCCCAATTCAACAGACAGACTGTGTTTATGACCAACACCGACATGTAGCGGTTTGGAAATCCAGTCGGTATTGATTCCAGACACAACAGCTTGACGTTTCTGGTTGTAAATTCTGTTCATGGTGCGCTGGTTGTCGAAGTTGGCATTGGGGTCTGTGTACATTCCGTATGCATATTCGACATCCAGTTTCTCTTCTGCATTACAAAGGTCGTAAGAAGTAAGGTCTGGCATTTCAACAGAAACACTTCCATTATAAGTTACTCTTAATTGACCGTCAGTGTTCTTTTTTAATTCAATAACGATAACACCGTTGGCTGCTTTTGAACCATAGATTGCTTTTGCCGAGGCATCTTTCAATAAGGTAAGACTTTCGACACGATCCATATCAAGGTCCATGATTTTTTGGATGGAAACTTCGAATCCGTCAAGGATGAACAGCGGAGCGTTGGGGTCGTTTTGATAGGAAGCTCTAAGGTCTGTATCTGTTAAGTTCAGACTGGATTTTCCGCGCATCGCCATAGAAGGCATGGTGTTCGGGTCAGAACCATACGACATGTTGTCGAAGAACATAACAGAAGGGTCTAGGTTCTTCAGAGATTCGAATACGTTGCTGTTACCTACCCGCTTTAGTTGTTCTTTGTCGAATGTTTGTACAGAACCGGTAAATGTATTGGCTTTACGTTCGAAGACACCATTCACTACCACCTGTTCCAATGCCTGGCTTTCTTCTTCAAGAGTGACGTTGATGTTTTCAAGTTTGCCGATTTTTACCTCTTTTGTTTTCATGCCGACAAAAGAAATGATAAGAGTGGCATTAGGATCTGATGGAACCGTTAGAGAATATTTTCCGTCAATGTCAGTCACGACACCGGTGGTTGTTCCTTTGATTTGTACGGTTGCTCCAGGCAGGGGTTCGTTGTTGGCATCTTTGACAATACCTTTAATAATTCTGACATTCTGAGCTTGAGGAGCAGATAATCGTAATCCGTTTGCATTTGATTCTGCTGCGAAAGTGCCTACAGGAAACAGCAAAGAAGCCAATACGATGTGGCATGCCAAGCATACTCCGGAGACGTTTCGTCTGTAAAGCTGTCTTTTCTTCATAAATTATAGGTGTTTGATTGATATAAATTGTGGTTTTATAGGTGCTTTTTTGTATTTAATAGAATAACTTGATTTTAGTACATTCTGTTTGTTTTAGTTTTTTGTATATGGTGACACCAATGCTGATGTCTTGAAGGGCGGTTCCTGTGGAATCATAAATCGTAATGCCGTTGGTCGAAGGCAATGCTTTTTGTCCTGTAACGATTTCTCCTAATTCGGCATATATGTTTTCCGGGGTGATCAATCCTTGCTTTAGTGCATGCTGGGACTCACCTACACGGCATACCTGACTTTTAATGTCTGCAACGATGGTTGCGGATGCTACAAGTTCCGGTTGTAATTCTTGTTTGCCGGGACTGTCTGCACCGACTGCTGCGATGAAAGTTCCGGGATTAATCCATTCTTTTTTCAGATAATAGCCACGGGCTGGTGTTGCTGTAATAATCAGGTTGCTGGAACGGGCGGTCTCTTCCAGGGAATGGCAAGTAACCGGTATATCAAATTCCTTTTGGAGTTGGGCGGCAAAGGCTGTCGCTTTTTCCATATTTCTTCCACTGATGCGGATATGTTCCAACTGGCGTACCTTGGAAATGGCTTTGGCCTGAATTTCTGCTTGTGAGCCATAGCCAAATACACCCAACTGTATCGGTTGTTGCGGTGCCAGATATTTGGCTGCAACTGCAGAGGCGGCTCCGGTGCGCAATTTGCTGATGGTTACGGAGTCCATCACCGCCAATGGATATCCATTCTTTGCATCGCAGATGTATATGATACCTAAAATATTGGGTAGTTGATAGTTTCGGGTGTTATTTAAAAAACCTCCGTTGATTTTTACACCATAATATTCTCCGTCCGGATAGATTAATCCTCCAGTCTTTAAATGAAATTCTCCTTGATGTACGTCAGCATGCAGCAAATCCGGAGTGTAAACCTGCCCTTTCGCATGGCAGGCATGTGTTTGTTCTATAATGGATATATAGTCGTTTAAATCCAGCGCCTGTTTGATTTCGTCTTGGGTAATGATAAGTGTTTCGTTTGCCATGATTTTATTTTGATTTTTATCGTTGCTCTAAAGCATGATTGTATTTGCGAACGTTTTCGATAATGGCCTCAACTTCCTCTTTTGTGAGCAGATTCAGTGCTTGGCCGATGGTCTGGTTGATCGATTCTGTCGCCTCTGTTAAGAGTTTGCTTCCCTCTGGAGAAAGGGCAATTATTTTTCTTCTTTTATCTGTTTCGTCCTGGTAGATTTCTACCCATCCGTCCTGTTCCATTTTTTTAATGTTGCGGCTCATGGTTGAGTGGTCAACATATAGTAAGGCTGCCAGTTCGCGGATGGATAGTCCGGGGTGGTTGTCGATATGATAGAGAATGTGGCGCTGACTGAATGCCATGTTAGCGCGTCTTTTGAATAATCCGAGGTTCTTGACTAATTCATAGTTCAGAGAACGAAGTATGTCTATGTTTTCTTGCATTATTTGTTAATATGTATATAGCATATATGTATTTGTCATATAAAATGGCGATACAAATGTATGTATTATACATATAATTCCAAATAATAAGCAATAAATTTAACACGTAAAAATGTTATTTTATTTCATAAAGACGAAATAAACAGCCATGACAAGGCATACGGCTGCAGCCAAATGATTCCATTTTAAGGTTTCTCCTTGAAAGAATACCATGGTGAATACGGCAAAAATGATGAGGGTGATGACTTCTTGAATGACTTTTAATTGCAGTAGGGTAAAAGGTCCGCCGTTGCCTTGAAATCCGATGCGGTTGGCTGGAATCTGTAATGAATATTCAAAAAAAGCCATACCCCAAGAGAGTAAGATTATTCCAAAGAGTGGCCAATTTGTGGTGATTTTCATTTCGCTGAGCTTTAAATGACCATACCAGGCAAAGGTCATGAAGATGTTTGAGAAAATTAGTAGGATGATAGTGTAAAGTGCTTTCATGGTTGATTGTGTTGATGTGTGTTAGAAATAGAGAGCGAATGCACCTCCGGTTGTCTTTTGTTGAGGGTTGTAGTAGGGGCAGGCAATGATCGTTGGTGCATTTTTTTTATTTAGACGGAATAATTTGCGGTTGAGAGGCAGCAGCCAATAGCCGAGTTGTGCCGTTATGATACCGATACCTGCTCCGGCGAGGACGTCATTAAACCAGTGTCTGCCGTTATATAATCGTAGAAACGCAACGCCACAGGCAATGGTGTAAGCTCCGATGCCGTAGCCGATACCATATTCTTTGCGGACAAGCTCTGCTCCCATGAAAACGGTTGCTGTGTGTCCGGAAGGGAATGAGTTATGTGCCTCGCTGTCCGGACGCTTTTCATTGATGGCAAGTTTGAGTGACCTGACGATTATGCCCATTGCCAGGTAGGAGGTGGCTGTGATGACAAGTCTTTCTTTGAAAGAATGTTTGGCTTGTGCTCCTAACAGTCCAAGACCTAAATGAGAGGCGACAGGCAAATATTGGATATAATCGTCAATATGGATGTAGTTATCGTCTCGCCAATCAATCATTTTGTTTTGAATTTTATTGTTGATTTTGTTGAACCAACCATTATTTATGCCCCAAGAGCCTACTGCGATTAATGAGGCGGGGAGAATCAGCTGTTTGGCGGAAAACTTTTCTGATGGATAGACTATGAGCGTGTCTTTGGTTGTTTGTGCATACAGAAATGCGGGGATGAAGAGTAAGGTTAGGAATAATATTTTTACTTTCATGTTTGAGTATCTGTAATTTTAGTGCGCAAAATTACAAAAATAATCGTAAGTTTGTCGTATACTATTAAATTAAATGGTTGGGCTTATGGATAATGTTATTTGCAGTATAGAAATTCGGGATTTATGGAGGAAGTATGATTTTTGTTGGGAGAAGTTGAATCCGGATGTGAATATTTTAATCGGTATTAATGGTAGCGGTAAAACTACCTTGTTTAATATTATTGATTCTGTAATGATGGCCGATGTTAAAAAATTGAAGGCATATGGCGTTGATGTGAAGATGGATGTGGGAGGACGGATTGTGGAATTTCATCAGAAGATGTCGGCATCAGAACTGAAAGGGGTCTTGGAAGGAGTAAAATATCAAAAAATCAGTACATTTGATGTTCCTTTTAGAGATAGACCAAAAGCTGGAAGAGAATATAGCCAGTTGTATAATGAATTGCATACCATTGTGTATGATATTGGGGGAAAGAATCCGTCTTTTTCTGATTATCGTTTGAAAGCAACTAATTTCCCGAAAGAGGCGGATTGTATCAACAGGCGTATCCAAATGTTGTTTGAGACGGTAGACCGTCTGTTTATGAAGACACAGAAGGTAATAAAAATAGATCCTCATACAAATCATTTGATTTTTATTGATGATGGCGAAGAGATTCCATTGTATAAATTGTCTTCGGGAGAAAAACAATTGTTGTTAATTTTGATGCGGGTCTTTTTGATGGAAGAGCAACCTTATATATTATTGATGGATGAACCGGAGATTTCTCTGCATATTGAGTGGCAGTATAAATTGTTTGAGGAAATACGACGTCTGAATCCGAATTGCCAAATTATTACGTCTACTCATTCTCCAAGTCTGTTTGGGGATGGATGGGGTGATAAACTGGTTTTTGTAGAGGATTTGATTAAGATGAAAAAGTGAAAGGTATATGCTGGGAGGCTGTTCAAAAAAAGAAGCGGTAATGGGAGCTGCAGAACGGGCGGCTTACTATTCGGCTGCGGCTCGGCGTTTTGCATTGGATGCCAAAATGTTTCGGTGTAGGGCTGCTGTGCATGTGGAAAATAAAGATGATATTGCTTTTTGGGGCGCTATATTGAAACATTTTCGTCCCAATGATAAATTCCATTTTTTGGCAGGGTCAAGAAATGAATTCGGTAGGGAAACATTCGGGGTGACGCAATGTCTGAAATATTTTGATTATTTGAATCCCAATTTTTTTATCTGCATCGATAGTGATTATCGCTATTTGTTGCGGACTAGGGAAATGGATGTTGAACATTTTGTTTTGCAGACTTATACGTATTCATTTGAAAATCATCATTGTTTTGCGGAGGGATTGGATGATGTGTGTAGTCGGGCTACTCATATGAAAAACAGAGTGTTTGATTTTCAGCGTTTTTTGAAGACTTTTTCGAATATCTTATATGATCTTTTTGTGTGGCATCTGTATTTTCAAAATGCAGATCCCGTATTGTTCAGTCAGGCTGAATTTGATTCGTATCTTTGTCTCGCTAATTCGAAAAGAAGGCCTTTGATTAGTGAACATGGCGAGCCTGTATTGGAGGAGTGGCGGATGAGAGTGGAGAAGAAAACAGAGGCTTTGGGATGTAAGTATCCGAATGCTGATTTGGATGTTGTCAAAGAGAGGTATTGTGAATTGGGTTTGACACCGGATAATGTTTATTTGTTTGTGAGGGGGCATGATTTGTATGATTTGGTGTTGTTGTTATGTAAGGAAGTTTGCAAATTGATGTTAAGAAAGGCTCGGAAAGGGCAGATGGTGTCACGGGAAATGATGAAGGAGGTGTATCGTGGGCGTTATAATGTTGATTATGAGTTGAGACAGAATATAAAATATGGCGCTTATTTGCCAATTTGCAAGATAGAGGAAGATGTTATAAATTTATTGGGAAAAGATTAATTTTGCAACTTTGAAGAGGGGTAAAACAGAAATAGATGCTTTATGGGTGAATTTGATATTAGAGATCATACGTTGAAGGAATCTGACCGGGAGTTTGAGCGAGCTTTGCGTCCGTTGAACTTTGGAGATTTTCAAGGTCAAAAGAAGATTGTTGAAAATCTTGAAATTTTTGTGAGGGCGGCAAAGATGCGGGGAGAATCGTTGGATCATGTTATTTTGCATGGCCCCCCTGGTTTGGGTAAAACGACTTTATCTACCATTATTGCCAATGAACTGGGGGTCGGGATAAAGGTGACGTCCGGCCCTGTATTGGATAAACCTGGTGATTTGGCCGGTTTGCTTACGAATTTGGAGGAAAACGATGTGTTGTTTATTGATGAGATTCATCGGTTGAGTCCTGTAGTTGAAGAATATCTGTATTCTGCGATGGAGGATTATCGTATAGATATCATGATAGATAAAGGGCCTGCAGCGCGTTCTGTTCAGATTCAGATAAATCCTTTTACTTTGATAGGGGCAACAACTCGTAGTGGTCTTTTGACTGCTCCATTGCGAGCTCGTTTTGGAATTAATTGTCATTTGGAGTATTATGACATGGATATTTTGACGGGAATTGTCAATCGTTCGGCTTCTATTTTAAATATTGGTATAACTTCTCAAGCGGCAAGAGAGATTGCATCGCGTAGTAGGGGAACGCCACGTATTGCCAATGCTCTATTGAGAAGAGTGCGGGATTTTGCGATGGTGAAAGGTAATGGTTCAATTGACCATGAAATTACAAAGTATGCATTGGAGGCTTTGAATATTGATAAGTATGGTTTGGATGAGATGGATAATAAAATTTTGTTGACCATTATTGAAAAATTCAAAGGGGGACCTGTGGGGTTGACAACTATTGCAACGGCTGTCGGTGAAGATGCCGGTACATTGGAAGAAGTATATGAGCCTTTTTTGATAAAAGAGGGTTTTTTAAAGCGAACTCCGCGAGGTAGAGAAGTTACAGAATTAGCTTATAAGCATTTAGGGAGAAATATAAATAAAGGGATAGGGGATCAGATGAGTTTGTTTTGATAAAGTTTTTGTGTGGATGTTGTGAAAATGCTTTGAAGGTTAAACTCTGTTAAGTCTGTGGTAGTGTAATCTGGAAATGTTAAATTTGTGGGTATGAGAAAAAAGCAAATTATCATACTGGGCGTTGTTATGGGCGTCGCTTTGTTGGGCTTGATATTTACGCAAGCCCGATATTTTCAGACGGCTTTTAGATTGAAAAAAGCTCAGTTTGATTATTTGGTAAATAAGTCTGTTGATCAGGCATTGAATATTCTTGATGAGCAGATTCAGACGAAGGAGCAGGTGAAGAAAAGAAGGAGTATTCCCTATGAAAAACCGGGAAAAATGGTGCATGAAGTGCCTTTTGGATTGGGAATAGAGGCTTCAAGTCAAAATATGAATATCGTAATTGATTATACGGATTCTCCATTAAAATATGGCGAAAAAGGAGTATTGACGAATGAGGCTTTTGGGCAGAAGGGAAATAAAGGCTTGTTGAATTCGATAGAGAAGTCGCGTCAGGCATTAAAGGAGAAATTTGGGAAAGAATATGACTTGGTGGTTGTTAATAAAGAACAATATGCTCCAAATTTGGAAGGTCAATTAGAGGAGTTGGATTTTGCAAATATTATCAGAGGATGTTTAAATGAAAATGATGTAACAAATGATTTTGAATATGCAGTTAAGGAAAAAGATCGTTTTATTTTGATGTCTCCTGATTTTTTTAACAGTAGTTCTGATTATTCATATCATTGGAGGTTGTCAATTAATGAAGTGTCTGGTGGGGCAACACTATTTATAATATTCCCCGGTCAGTCTCATGATTTGGCTTCATCAATTTATATGCTGTTGCCTAGTTTGTTGATTACGTTGTTGTTGGTTTCGTGTTTCGTGTTTTGTATAATGGAGATTGTAAAGCAAAAAAAATTGTCTGTTATTAAGAATGATTTTATTAATAATATGACACACGAATTCAAAACTCCGATAGCAACAATATCTTTGGCTGCACAAATGCTGAAAGATGGTGCTGTGAGTCATTCTTCGGAAAGCGTTGATAGAGTGGCGGGAATTATACGGGATGAAAGTAAGCGATTGACATTTCAGGTGGAAAAAGTGTTGCAAACGGCACTATTTACAGAAACCCGTATGAGATTGAAGCTAAAGAATGTTAATTTAAATGAAGTAGTAGAGGGGCTTGCTTCGAAATTTAGCTTGAGGGTAGAGGATAAAAGGGGTAAGTTGTTTTGTTATCTGGAGGCGGAACAGGATGAAGTGTATGCAGATGAGGTGCATATTACAAATGTTGTATCGAATTTATTGGATAATGCAATAAAATATTGTGCTAAAACACCAGAGATCAGTGTCAGTACTAAAAATAAAGGTGATAATATCATCGTAAGTGTTATCGATAATGGCATAGGAATTGCAGTAAAAGAACAAAAGATGATCTTTGAAAGGTTCTATAGGGTTTCTACTGGTAATCTCCATGATGTGAAAGGCTTTGGTTTGGGCTTGTCTTATGTAAAAACCATAGTGGAGGCTCATGGAGGGCATATCGAGGTGGAAAGTGAAGAAGGTAAGGGAAGCCGTTTTGATGTTGTTTTGCCCTTGGCTGCAAAAAAACAAAAGGTGAAGAGAACTTTATTTTTCTAAATACGTACCTTTTCAAAGATTTGAATTAAATACTTAATAGTTATGGAAGAGAAAATAAAAATTTTGTTAGCGGAAGATGATACTAATCTTGGTATGCTTCTGAAGGAATATTTGAGAGCAAAGGGGTTTGATGCAGTATTGTGTGAGGATGGTGAGATTGCTTATGATGCTTTTTTGAATCAGCCGTTTGATATTTGTATCTTTGACGTGATGATGCCTAAAAAAGACGGTTTTACTTTGGCAAAAGAAGTTCGTCAAATTAACAGTGAAATTCCAATCATTTTCTTGACAGCCAAGAATATGAAAGAGGATGTTTTGGAAGGTTTCAAAATCGGAGCTGATGACTATATGAGCAAGCCATTCTCTATGGAAGAGCTGTTGCTGCGTATCGAAGCTGTGTTGCGCCGTTCTACAGGTTTGAAACCGGAAGACGAACAGGAGATTTTTAAAATCGGAAAATTGACATTTAACTCAAAGAAACAGACTTTAGGCGATGGCGTAGAAGATCAGAAGTTGACCACGAAGGAGTCTGAACTGTTGAAATTATTGTGTCTGAATGTGAATAAAGTGCTTGAAAGAAATTATGCATTGAAAAATATTTGGGCTGATGACAATTATTTCAATGCTAGAAGTATGGATGTGTATATTACAAAATTGCGTAAGCATTTGAAAAAAGACCCTTCTGTAGAGATTATAAATGTTCATGGAAAAGGCTATAAGTTAATCCTGTAATCTAGACGGATTTTATAAATGTATGAGGTTAAAGGCTGGGGTCTTGTGATGGACTTTCAGCCTTTAACCTATTTTATTACCTTGTTTTTGCTTTCTTATCTATGAAAGTTTTTTTATCTTTACCGAATAAATAATATGTATTAAAATGGAAAATAAATTGAGTATATACAACACTCTTTCAAGGCGTAAAGAAGTGTTTGAGCCTATTAATCCTCCGTTTGTGGGATTGTATGTTTGTGGACCGACTGTTTATGGTGATGCGCATTTGGGACATGCTCGTCCTGCTATTACATTTGACTTGGTGTTCAGATATTTGCAGTATTTGGGATATAAAGTGAGATATGTAAGAAACATTACGGATGTGGGACATTTGACAAATGATAGTGATGATGGTGAGGATAAGATAGAAAAGAAGGCAAAATTGGAGCGGTTGGAGCCGATGGAAATAGTGCAATTCTATACTAACCGTTACCATAAAAATATGGAACAGTTGAATACATTGTCTCCAAGCATAGAGCCACATGCGTCCGGTCATATAATCGAGCAGATGGAGTTGGTGAAAAAGATATTGGATAATGGTTTTGCATACGAAAGTGATGGAAGCATCTATTTCGATGTGGAGGCGTATAATAAAAAGTATGATTACGGAAAGTTGTCAGGACGTAGAGTGGAGGAGTTGTTGGCCAATACTCGCCAGTTGGATGGACAGGAAGAAAAACGTAATCCTGCAGATTTTGCTTTGTGGAAAAAAGCAACGCCTGAGCATATTATGCGTTGGCCTTCTCCTTGGGGTGCAGGTTTTCCCGGGTGGCATTTGGAGTGCTCTTGTATGAGCCAGAAATATTTGGGAGATCGCTTTGATATCCATGGGGGAGGATTGGATTTGCAATTTCCTCATCATGAGTGTGAGATTGCCCAAAGTACTGCAGCTTATGGTCATGAGGCTGTGAAGTATTGGATGCATAATAATATGGTGACAATCAATGGTAAAAAAATGGGCAAATCGTTAGGTAATTTTATAACCTTGGATCAATTGTTCTCTGGTGAAAATGAAGTACTGGAGCAAGCCTATTCGCCAATGACTGTTCGTTTCTTTATTTTGCAGGCGCATTATCGTAGTCCGCTTGACTTTTCGAATGATGCATTAAAAGCTGCGCAAAAAGGTTATGAACGTATGATGGCTGCAGTGAATGCATTGGAGAAAGTAAAGGCTGGAGCTGACAATACTGTGGATGTGGATGCTTTGAGTGCAAAATGTTTTGAAGCAATCAATGACGACTTAAATACCCCGATTTTGATTTCTCATTTGTTTGATGGCGTGAGAATTATAAATTCGTTGGTTGCTGGTAGTGAGAAAATCAATGTGGAAAATTTGGACAAATTAAAAAAAATATACCACGATTTTGTATTTGATGTTTTGGGGCTTAAAGCTGAAGCAGAAACTGTAAGTAAGGACCATGAGGTGTTGGGTAAGATTTTGGATATGGTAATGGCCATTCGTACAGAGGCTAAGCGGAAGAAAGATTGGGCTACATCTGATAAAATTCGAGATGAGTTAAAGGCTGCTGGTGTTCTTGTAAAGGATACGAAAGAGGGCTATGAATGGGAATTAGAAAGTTAGAATGATATGTCTTATTGGTACTATTTGCTTTGTTTGCTTTTGTTGACTTCTTGTGGAGGTAGTAATGGGAAGAAGAAAGAAAATAAAGAGGTTGTTGTAGAAGCGAGTAAGAGTGAGGTGAAGTATGTAAATAGCTTAAAATTATTGCAGCCAGAAAAAAATCAATTGTATTCTTTTGGTGATGAGTTGGTCGTGGAATTTGAAAGTAAGAATCGGTTTGTAGTGGATTCTTCTGTTATTTATGTTGATGGACACGAGGTTGCTCGTTTGGGATCTGGTGAAACTCGCTTTTCGTTGCCGATAGGAGATAGTAAGGTGGGTTTGATGATGGTAAAGGTTGTTGCATGGCATCCGGATAATAAGGAGGGTGTGGCAACAGGCACAATACGGGTGAAACCAGCTGAAGCACCGATTAGATGTAAGTATCATGTATTGAAGACTTATCCTCATGACTCTAAGGCTTATACTCAAGGTTTGACATATCAGGATGGCTTTATGTATGAGGGTACAGGTCAGTATGGAGAGTCTTCTATACGAAAAGTAGACATGAATAGTGGGAAAATACATTCAGTATTAAGTATAGATAACCAATATTTTGGAGAGGGGATAACTATCTTTGGAGACAAAATTTATCAAATTACGTGGCGTTCTCGTAAGGGGTTTGTGTATGATTTGAAGAGTTTTTCTTTGGAATCTTCTTTTGAATATGGATCGGAAGGTTGGGGAATTACGACGATGGGGGATTATTTGGTTATGAGTGATGGTACGAATAAACTTTATCATATAGCGCCATCTACTTTTAATATCTTGAGAGAGGTGGAGGTTTATGATAATGTTGGGCCTATTAACCAGTTGAATGAGTTGGAATATGTTGGTGGATTGATTTGGGCGAATGTATGGTTGACAGATAGGATTGTGGCTATAGATCCTAAAAGTGGAGCTGTGAAATACGATCTTGATTTAAGTGGTTTATTGTCGGCGGCAGAAAGAGGGAAACTGGATGACAAGGACGATGTTTTGAATGGAATTGCTTGGAATCCGGTTAGTAAAACTTTTTATTTGACAGGAAAACGGTGGCCAAAACTATTTGAAATTAAAGTGGAAATTCCTAATTAGTATTTTAATTAAGAGCAAAAGTTGATATGAACGTACAAATTGAAGAATCTTGGAAAGCTCTTTTGGAAGATGAGTTTGATAAACCTTACTTTTCTGATTTAGTGGAGTTTGTACGAGGGGAGTATGCTAGGCGTGATATTAGTATATATCCTCCTGGGCGTTTGATTTTTAATGCTTTTAATCATTGCTCTGTGGAAAATACCAAAGTGGTGATATTGGGACAAGATCCTTATCATGGTTTGGGGCAGGCGCATGGCCTCTCTTTTTCTGTGCCGGAAGGTGTCGATTTTCCGCCTTCATTGCAGAATATTTTTAAAGAGATAGAAAATGATTTAGGGATACCGGTGCCAAAGTCTGGCAATTTAGAACGTTGGGCAGACCAAGGGGTGTTATTACTGAATGCAACGTTGACGGTGCGTGCGCATAGTGCCGGGTCTCACCAAAATAAGGGCTGGGAATTATTTACAGATGCTGTTATTAGGAAAATTGCTGATAAGAAGCTGCACTTAGTGTTTTTATTATGGGGTGCTTATGCGCAACGTAAAGGAGCATTTATAGATACCAATAAACATCTTGTTTTAAAAGCGGTACATCCTTCTCCTCTTGCTGCAAATCGGGGAGGATGGTATGGAAATCATCATTTTAGTCGGACAAATGCTTTTTTGCGTGAACATGGTTTACAGGAAATACAATGGTAAATAATTAGTAAATATAATATTATGGAATATCAAAAAGAGTTGTCGGCAAAAGGGTATCAAGGAGCCGTTGCCGTAGAAAATACATTGGTGAGAAGTGTGTACATTTGGATGTGTACAGCATTGTTATTGACAGGAGGTACGGCTTCATTGGTTGCTGGAAGTCCGAGATTGTTGGAGGTGATTTTTGGAAATAGTTTTTTATTTTGGGCAATATTGATAGCTCAATTCGGCTTAGTTTGGGCAATCTCTGCAAAAGTTACATCTTTTAGTTTGTCCATGTTGTCTGGGTTGTTTATGCTGTATTCTGTATTGACTGGACTGACTTTTTCTGTCTATTTCTTAGCTTTTACAGCGGAGTCGATAGCTTCAACTTTTTTTATCACAGCTGGCACTTTTGCTGTGATGAGTATTTATGGATTTGTGACAAAGAGAGATTTGACTAAGATGGGTAATTTGGCACTCATGGCTTTAATCGGTATGATTATAGCTTCTGTGGTTAATATATTTCTTCATAGTACAATGTTAAATTGGATTGTTACTTATATTGGAGTTTTGGTGTTTGTTGGATTGATTGCTTGGGATACGCAGAAGATTAAAGCGTTGGCATCGGCACAAGACAATGAATTTACTCAAAAATTGGCAATCTGTGGGGCATTGAGTCTGTATCTGGATTTTATTAATCTCTTTATTATGTTGTTGCGAATTTTCGGACAGCGCAAATAAATTAACTTTAATACACTACAAATCATGGTTAGCTACAAAGAATTAGGTCTGGTAAACTCCAGAGAAATGTTTAAAAAAGCAATGGAAGGTAAGTATGCTGTTCCTGCTTTTAATTTTAATAATATGGAGCAGTTGCAGGCTATTGTTTCTGCTTGTGTGGAAACAAAATCTCCTGTGATTCTGCAAGTTTCAAGCGGAGCTCGTAAATATGCCAATCAGACTCTTTTGAGGTATATGGCTCAAGGTGCTGTTGAGTATGCAAAAGAATTGGGATGTAATATTCCTATCTGTTTGCATCTAGATCACGGTGATACGTTTGAATTATGCGTTTCTTGTATTGAAATGGGTTTTTCATCTGTTATGATTGATGGATCTGCCCTACCGTACGAAGAAAATGTCGCTTTGACTAAAAAGGTGGTGGATTATGCTCACCAATATGATGTGACTGTTGAAGGAGAACTTGGTGTGTTAGCAGGTATTGAGGATGATGTAGTTGCTGCTGAAAGTGTATACACAAGTCCTGATATGGTTGAGGATTTTGTAAAGAAGACCGGAGTGGATTCTTTGGCAATTTCTATCGGAACTTCTCATGGTGCTAATAAGTTCAAACCAGAGCAATGTACTCGGAATGCTGATGGAATCTTGGTTCCTCCTCCATTACGCTTTGATATCTTGGAGGAGATAGAAAGACGTATTCCCGGCTTTCCGATAGTGTTGCATGGCTCTTCTTCTGTTCCGCAGGATAAGGTGGCAATAATAAATAAATATGGCGGAGCCTTAAAAGATGCTGTAGGAATTCCGGAAGAGCAATTGCGTAAGGCTGCAACTTCGGCAGTATGCAAGATTAATATCGATTCTGATGGACGTTTGGCAATGACAGCGGCTGTCCGTGAAGTGTTTGCAACGAAACCGGCAGAATTTGACCCGCGGAAATATTTAGGTCCGGCTCGTGATGCTTTAAAAGAACTTTATAAGCATAAAACAATTAATGTATTGGGAAGTGCTAATAGAGTAGAATAAGCATTTAAGAGGCTTTTTTCTTAAAAATAGAAAAGTTGAGAGTTAGAATTACTGACTTTCAACTTTTTTTGTTTTTCGTTCTCAACAAATAATTGTAATTTTGCATACTTAAAATAAAGATAAAATGCGGAAATTAAGAAACATCGCCATTATTGCGCACGTTGACCACGGAAAAACAACCATCGTGGATAAGATGATATTGCAAGGAAAGCAATTCAGAGAGAACGAAAAACAAAGCGGAGACCTGATTCTCGATAATAATGATCAGGAACGTGAGCGAGGTATTACAATCCTTGCTAAGAACGTGTCTGTGCATTATAAGGATTATAAGATTAATATTATAGATACTCCGGGTCACTCGGATTTTGGAGGAGAGGTTGAGCGTGTGTTGAATATGGCAGATGGAGTTTTGCTGTTAGTCGATGCATTCGAAGGGACTATGCCGCAAACGAGATTTGTATTGCAAAAAGCATTAGGCTTGGGTAAGAAAGCTATTGTTGTTGTGAATAAAGTTGACAAACCAAACTGTCGCCCGGACGAAGTACAAGAAGAGGTGTTTGATTTGATGTTTTCTTTAGGAGCGAGCGAAGAACAGTTGGATTTTAAGACAATATACGGTAGTGCAAAACAAGGGTGGATGTCTACTGACTGGAAACATCGTACAGATGATATTACTCCATTGTTAGATGCAATTATTGAAGATATTCCAGAACCGGTTGTCGCTGAGGGAACACCACAGATGATGATAACCTCTTTGGAATATTCATCATATATCGGTCGTATAGCAATTGGTAAGTTGACGCGAGGTAAGTTGAAAGCAGGGATGCCCATCACTTTATGTAAACGTGATGGTGTGACACAAATTAAAAGCCGAATTAAAGATTTGATGTTGTTTGAGGGATTGGAAAAACAGAAAGTGGATGAAGTTGAGTCTGGTGAAATCTGTGCAATTGTCGGTATTGAAGGCTTTGAAATCGGTGATACAATTGCTGATTATGAAAATCCTGAAGCATTGACTCCTATTGCGATTGATGAGCCGACAATGAGTATGTTGTTTACCATAAACAATTCACCATTTTTTGGTAAAGATGGAAAATATGTGACTTCTCGTCATATAAAAGAACGTTTGGATAAAGAACTTGAGAAGAACTTGGCATTGCGAGTTGAACCAGGGTTAAGTGCTGATTCATTTATTGTTTATGGGCGTGGAGTGCTTCATTTGAGTGTACTAATTGAGAGTATGCGTCGTGAAGGATATGAACTTCAAGTTGGACAGCCCAAGGTTATCATTAAAGAAATTGATGGACAGAAATGTGAACCGGTAGAAGAATTGACGATAGATATTCCGGAAGAATTCTCTGGCAAAGCAATAGAGATGGTAACTAAAAGAAAAGGTGTATTGAATAATATGGAAACTCGTGATGAACGGGTGCATCTGGATTTTGATATACCGTCTCGTGGTATTATAGGCTTGCGTAGCAGTTTGTTGACAGCCTCTGCAGGAGAAGCAATTATAGCACACCGTTTAAAAGGTTTCGAACCATATAAGGGAGAGATTGAAATGCGAATTAATGGCTCGTTGATTGCTATGGAAACAGGAGATACTTATGCATATGCAATAAATAAGCTGCAAGATCGCGGGAAATTTTTTATTGAACCTGGAGAAACTGTATATGCAGGGCAGGTGATAGGTGAAAGTACTCGTCCAGATGACATTGTAATCAATGTTTGTAAGTCAAAGAAATTGACAAATATGCGAGCTAGTGGTTCTGATGATAAGGTGAACATAGCACCTCCTGTTAAATTTAGTCTAGAGGAAGCATTGGAATATATTCAAGAGGATGAATACGTAGAGGTTACACCTCATTCTATGCGTTTGCGTAAAATCATATTAGATGAAATAGAGCGTAAGCGTCAAAGTAAGAGGTTAGCTTCCACAGAGGAATAATTATTTGGATGAAGTTATTAACAGCAGTAAGATAAATGATATGAAAGTTGCAATTGTCGGAGCCAGCGGAGCTGTTGGCCAAGAATTTTTAAAAGTATTGGAAGAAAGAAATTTTCCAATGGATGAGTTGGTATTGTTTGGTTCCAAGCGTAGTGCCGGCAAGCAATATATGTTCAAAGATAAGCAGTTGACAGTTCAATTACTGCAGCATAACGATGATTTTAAGGATGTAGATATTGCTTTTGTTTCTGCAGGAGGTGACACGTCGCGGGAGTTTGCTGAAACTATAACGAAGCATGGCGCTGTGATGATAGATAATTCAAGTGCTTTCCGCATGAATAATGAGGTGCCTCTTGTTGTGCCGGAAGTAAATCCCGAGGACGCTCTGAATCGTCCTAAGGGAATCATTGCTAATCCTAATTGTACAACAATATTAATGGTTGTTGCATTGAAAGCAATAGAATCATTGTCGCATATCAAAAAAGTACATGTAGCAACTTATCAGGCTGCAAGTGGAGCTGGAGCTGCAGCGATGGACGAGTTGTATACTCAATATCGCCAGGTGTTAGCAGGTGAAACTCCTACTGTTGAAAAATTTGCTTATCAATTAGCATTTAATTTGATTCCCCAAATTGATGTGTTTACGGATAATGGATACACAAAGGAAGAAATGAAAATGTTTAATGAAACGCAAAAAATCATGCACTCAGATATTAAAGTGAGTTCAACTTGTGTGCGCGTTCCTGCGCTAAGAGCTCACTCTGAAAGTATTTGGCTGGAAACGGAGCGTCCTTTAACAGTAGAGGAAGCTCGTGCGGCATTTAAAAAAGCAGAAGGGATTGTGTTGCAGGATGATCCTCAAGATAAGCAATATCCTATGCCTTTATTTCTTTCTGGCAAAGATCCAGTCTATGTGGGGCGTATTCGTAAAGATTTGGCAGATGAAAATGGCTTGACATTCTGGGTCGTTGGAGACCAAATAAAGAAGGGTGCTGCATTGAATGCTGTGCAGATCGCAGAATGGCTTATACAGAATGAAAATATCAAAGCTTAAGAGAGTCGATTGTAAAAGACTCTATTGATTGGCAGCAAACAAAGCTGCTGTAATTAGGATCTATAGGGCATTCCTGAACCATTATGGGTAGTAGGGAATGCTCTTTTTTTAATGTAATATTATTCCCCGTAAAGCAAACTTCAAATGATGAGAGAGGAGTACTAAGCCCACTTCCTGTATATTTCAAATAACTTTCTTTGACAGACCATAGATTGAAAAATAATTTTTGTTGTAGTTTTTCATCTGTCGTTTTATTTAGTAGTGCTATTTCTTGAGGATGAAAAAAACGCTTAGCCACGTTCAGACGTGGTTTTCCACATAACTCTATATCAATACCTACATTTTGATCACTGATGGCGCATATAATATAATCACCGGAATGTGAAATATTAAAATGTGCAGATATGTTTTGTACTTTTAAATAGGGTTTTCCATGCTCCCCTTTTACTAACTGATAATCTTTGGAAGATAGTCCCCAAGTTTGATTAATCAGTTGTCGGGTTAAAGTTTCGCTTAATAATTTGGTTTGCCGAACTTTTTTATTGAGGAATTGTCGGGTGGATTCCCAAGTATCCTTGCTTACATGAGGAAAAAAATATTCTTCGGGATATGCTTGATAATCGGATTGTTTTAAATAGTAAATACGTAGCATATGGTTGTTCATTTATACTCATTTGCACAAAAGTACGATATGGTATTGGAATCTGCAAATGAAAGTGTGGATGTTAAATTAATTAAGGATTGGCTGAGGCGGGATTTTGACTTTAACGTTTTATTCAAAAAAAACGTTTGAAATGTTGTTTGCTATTCCATTTTTTTTTACTTTTACCCCGTTGAATGAATTGTAAATAACAACACAAAATTTATATCATGGAAGTAAAGAAGTCACAGAAAGCAGATCTTGAAGGCAAAAAAGGAGTCTTCTTTGAGATCGGCCTTACTCTGGCTTTAGCAATCCTGCTATTTGCCTTTGAATGGAAATCTTCTTCTGAGGAAGTAAGTCAGTTCCAGACGGTTGCTGAAGAACAGATTGAGGAGGAAATCATTCCGATTACACAGCAAATGTTAAAACCTCCACCACCTCCTCCTCCTGCTCCGAAATTGACAGACTTGATTGATATCGTTGAGGATGATACTCAAATTGATGAAGAGCTTGAAATTCAGGATGTCGATGATACTTCTGAAAATACGGATGTTCCAACCGATGCAATGGAATTTGGAGAATATGGAGATGAAGATACTGGAGATTCAGAGGTCTTTGTTGTCGTTGAGGATATGCCGATGTTCCCCGGTGGTAATGTTCAAAAATGGATTGCCAAGAATGTGAAATATCCTGTATTGGCTATGGAGAATGGTATCCAAGGTAAGGTATATATTCAATTTGTGATTGAGAGAGATGGTTCTATTACTGATGTTAAAGTATTAAGAGGTGTAGATGCATCTTTGGATAAAGAAGCTGTTCGAGTTGTAAAAGCAATGCCTAAATGGAAACCTGGAAAACAGAGAGGTAAACCTGTAAGAGTTTCCTATACATTGCCGATTAACTTCCAGTTGTCTAACAACTAAAAGACGAATTGATTTAAATACAAAGGGCTGTCATAATTGTGTCAGCCCTTTATTTTGTACTTACAACTAATTCTTATATGTATTATACCGGAAAAGAAGCAGAGAAAGCAATATTAGTAGGAGTTGCCTTGCAGTCTAAAGATGTAACTTATAATCAAATGTGCGAATAGTTGGATGAATTATCTTTCTTGGCAGAAACTGCAGGTGCGGAAACAGTAAAGATTTTTACTCAAAATTTGGATAAACCGGTACATGCTACTTTTATTGGCAAGGGAAAATTAGAGGAAATACAGGCGTATACAGAAGAGCATGAAGTAGATATGATTATCTTTGATGATGAACTTTCCCCTACGCAGTTGCGTAATATTGAAGGGATGTTTAAAGGCATCAAGGTGCTTGACCGTACGAATTTGATATTGGATATTTTTGCTAGTCGTGCGCGTACAGCTCATGCAAAAACGCAAGTGGAGTTAGCGCAATATCAATATTTGTTGCCTCGACTGACTGGTATGTGGACACACTTGGAACGCCAAAAGGGAGGTATTGGTTTAAGAGGCCCTGGAGAAACAGAAATAGAGACAGACCGTCGAATCATTCGAGATAAAATCACTCGGCTTAAAGAAGAATTGGCTAAAATAGACCGCCAAAAAATGATTCAGCGTAAAAATCGCGGTAAGTTAGTTCGAGTGGCTTTAGTTGGTTATACGAATGTTGGAAAGTCTACGCTGATGAATTTATTGAGTAAGTCGGACGTATTTGCAGAAAATAAATTGTTTGCAACATTAGATACTACGGTGCGTAAGATTGCGATAAAAAATGTACCTCTATTATTGGCTGATACTGTGGGATTTATTAGAAAGCTGCCCCATCATTTGGTGGAATCCTTTAAATCTACGTTGGATGAAGTGAGAGAAGCTGATGTAATATTACATGTTGTGGATATATCCCATCCGCAATTTGAAGAGCAGATGCAGGTGGTAAATGAGACTTTGGCAGAACTGATAAAAGAGTCTAAACCTACTATTATTGTATTTAATAAGATAGATGCCTTTCAATATGTAAAGAAGGAGGATGATGATTTGACTCCCGTTTTGCGAGAGAATTACAGCCTAGAAGATTTAAAACAAATGTGGATGTCTAAACAAGGTTGTGAGACTGTTTATATTTCAGCTGCGAAAAAAGATAATATTGAAGAGTTAAAAGAAAAATTATATACAATAGTGAAGGATATTCATTCAGCACGTTTCCCCTATAATGATTTTTTATATCAGGATTTTGAGGTTGAAGAGTAAATATAAAAATAGCCGCCTAACAAGCGGCTATTCTTTTTATTTTACAATGATTAGGAAGTAATTCTTTTTACCGCTTTGGGCAAGAATATATTTCCCGTCAATCAAATGTCCTTCATTGATAATTGCATCTTCTCCGGTAACCTTTTCTTTGTTGATAGAAATGGCATTAGATTTTAGTGCACGGCGTGCTTCTCCTTTTGATGACATGATTGATGTCTTGTCTGCTAGAAAATCTACAATTGAGATACCAGCCTTTAAATCTGGTGCTGAAATTTCAAATTGAGGTACTCCTTCAAAAACGGACAAGAAAGTTCGTTCGTCGATTTTTCGTAGTGATTCAGAAGTTGCGTTGCCAAAAAGAATCTGTGAGGCTTCCAAGGCGGAATTATAGGCTTCTTCTCCATGGATTAGACAGGTGATTTCTTTTGCTAAAGTCTTCTGTAATTTACGGAGGTGTGGTGCTTCTGCATGTTCTGCTATAAGTGCATCTATTTCAGCCGGAGGTAACAGAGTAAAGATTTTCACATAACGTGCAGCATCTTCGTCTGTTGTGTTCAGCCAGAATTGGTAGAATTTGTAAGGCGAAGTACGTTCAGGATCTAGCCAAATATTTCCTGATTCTGTTTTGCCAAATTTTTTACCATCACTTTTAGTCATTAATGGCCATGTCAGACCATATGCTTCCAATCCTTCTTTGCGGCGAATCAATTCGGTGCCTGTTGTAATATTACCCCATTGATCTGATCCACCCATTTGCAACATGCAGTTGTGGTTTTTGCGGAGATGTAGAAAATCGTAACCTTGTACTAATTGGTAAGTAAATTCGGTAAAAGACATGCCATCAGCAAATTCTCCGTTTAAACGGCGTTTAACAGAGTCTTTAGCCATCATGTAATTGACTGTGATATGTTTGCCAACATCTCGGATGAAATCCAAAAATGAAAATTGTTTCATCCAGTCGTAATTATTAAGCATAATGGCAGCATTGGGGGCTGTTGAATTGAAGTCAATAAAATGTGATAACTGAGCTTTGATGCCTGCCATGTTTTTTTGTATGGTATCTTCTGTCAGTAGATTCCTTTCCTGTGATTTCCCACTGGGGTCGCCAATCATACCGGTTGCTCCACCAATGATAAAAATGGGTTTGTGTCCAGCTACTTGGAAATGTTTCATCATCATAACTGATACTAAATGTCCCACATGGAGAGAATCAGCTGTCGGGTCAATACCTACATAAGCTGTTGTTTGTCCTTTGGAAAGTAATTCCTCGGTTCCGGGCATGATATCGTGAATCATCCCCCTCCATTTCAATTCATCTACAAAATTCATTGAGTTATTATTTTGGATGTTATTACATTCTTGTTGTATTCGATCTATTCTATAATTAGCAACGTATCGAATAGTATATTTTCTCTGCAAAATTAAGAAAAGGATAGAATAATACGCTCTTTTCCAATGTTTCTTCGCTTATTAATAGGAATTTTTCATTTAAGGTGTTTGCTATTATGATTAGTACACAGAGAAGCAGGGTTACTTTGATAGCTCCCATAATGGCTCCGAGTAGCTTGTTGACAAATCCCAAGAGTATGATATCTATAAGTTTCGTAAGTAATTTTCCTAATACAAAAACAAAAATAACTACTAGTATAAAGGTGATGCTGAGTGCTATATATGGAGAATATTTTGCAGATATATCTAGAAAATCTTTTAGGACGTTTTCTAGTAGATAAGCGTATTTCATGGCAGCATAAATTCCTGCTGCCAATCCTAATAGGGTGGTAACTTCTATGATCAATCCTCGGATAAAACCTCTGATGGCTCCAAGTATAATGAGCACTAAAATAATGATATCAATATAATTCACTTCTGCTTGTTATAAATTTACCTCAAAGATAGAGTAATAATTTGCAATTTTCAATTCCTAATTTTCAATAGTTTCATAAATTCTTAGTATTTTCGCCAATTGGTAGAATCGGACATCCGTTTCTTTATGTAAATAGAAAACTTTATAACATTACGATATGTATAGAACACACACATGTGGAGAGCTTCGGCTTGAAAATGTAAATCAAAAAGTGACATTAAGTGGTTGGATTCAGAAAATTCGTAATCTGGGCGCTATGACCTTTGTCGATCTTCGTGACCGATATGGAATAACACAGTTGGTGGTGGAAGAGTCTGCCACTGAGGAAATCAAAAAGCAAGTAGGCGAACTAGGACGGGAATACGTTATCCAAGTTGAGGGTAATGTGGTAGAAAGAGCTAGCAAAAATAATAAAATTCCGACAGGAGATATTGAGATTCTGATTGAGAAAATCAATGTGTTAAGTAACTCGGAAATTCCTCCTTTTACAATAGAGGATAATACTGATGGTGGTGATGAAATTCGGATGAAATACCGTTATTTGGATTTGCGTCGTCAAGCTGTTCGTAAAAATCTGGAGTTACGTCACCGTATGGCTCATTTAGTTCGGAACTATTTGGATTCATATAAGTTCATGGAAGTGGAAACTCCGGTTTTGATTAAAAGTACTCCGGAAGGTGCGCGTGATTTTGTAGTGCCATCTCGTATGAATCAAGGACAGTTTTATGCATTGCCGCAGAGTCCACAGACATTTAAACAATTGTTGATGGTTGCAGGCTTTGATCGTTATTATCAGATTGTAAAATGTTTCCGGGATGAAGATTTGCGTGCTGACCGTCAACCTGAATTTACGCAGATTGACTGTGAAATGTCTTTTGTGGAAAGAGAAGATGTATTGAATCTTTTTGAAGGGATGATACGCCACCTTTTCAAAGAAATACGCGGTATTGATTTGCCAGAGTTGCCTCGTATGTCATGGCATGATGCTATGGAATATTATGGTTGTGATAAACCGGATATTCGTTTTGGTATGCGTTTCGTTAATTTGACTCAATTGGCTCAGACAAGAGAATTTGCAGTATTTAATACAGCGGAATACATTGGTGGAATATGTGTTCCGGGATGTGCAGCTTATACTCGTAAACAGTTGGATGAGTTGACTGATTTTGTTAAACGTCCGCAGGTGGGCGCTAAAGGTTTGGTATATGTCAAATACAATGAAGATGGTTCTATTAAATCTTCTGTAGATAAATTTTATACCGTAGATGATTTGAAAGCATGGCTGGATGCCTGTCAGGCAAAACCGGGAGATCTGTTGCTGATTCTTTCTGGAGAGAAGAAAAAGACGCTTCCACAATTGTGTGAATTACGTCTTGAAATGGGTAATCGTCTTGGTTTGCGTGATAAGGACGTATTCAAACCATTGTGGGTTGTTGATTTCCCACTGTTGGAATGGGATGAAGAAACTCAACGTTTTTATGCAATGCACCATCCGTTTACTTCACCGAATCTGGAAGATGTCGATAAAATGGAATCTGATCCGGGAGCAGTGCGGGCAAATGCTTATGATATGGTTATCAATGGCGTGGAAGTTGGTGGTGGTTCTATTCGTATTCATAATACAGAAATGCAGCAGAGAATGTTTAAATGCTTGGGCTTTACTCCAGAACAAGCAGAAAAACAATTTGGATTTTTGTTGAATGCTTTCAAATACGGTGCGCCTCCTCATGGTGGTATTGCTTTTGGTTTCGATCGTTTGGTATCCATGTTTGCAGGTCTTGACAGTATTCGTGATACCATTGCATTTCCGAAGAATAATTCCGGTCGTGATGTAATGTTGGATTCTCCATCTGAGATTTCGGAAGAGCAATTCAAAGAATTGGGAATAAAATTGAGCTGATTTTAAATTAATTATTTTGAATATAAAGTAATTCGGGTGTTTAAGGATGTAATCGGACATGAAGATATAAAGCAAAGGCTGGTGCATGCACTCCAAGCGGGGCGCATCAGCCATGCTCAGCTTTTTGCAGGCAATACGGGGTATGGCTCGCTTGCGCTTGCTTTGGCTTTTGCTCAATATATTTTCTGTACCGGCGATAAAAAAGAGGATGCATGCGGAATGTGTCCTGCTTGTCGGAAAATGCAAAAACTTATACACCCTGATTTACATTTTGTTTTTCCAATAGTACGTAAAAACGGGAAAAGTCAGATTAGTGACGAGTATATCAATCAATGGCGTCATTTGCTTACACATACGGTTTATTTTGGGCAAGAAGAATGGTATGCTGAAATGGGAGTAGATGACAATGCTCAAGCGATGATATACACGGAAGAAAGTGCAAATATTCTGCGCAAACTCAATCTTAAATCTTTTGAGTCCGACTATAAGGTAATGATTGTGTGGTTGCCGGAAAAAATGAATGATG
>CAJJNP010000020.1 GCA_905193145.1 uncultured Odoribacter sp.
AAATTGGGGTATTTGATGCCACAATATGAAAATACCAGTATGGCATGGATTGTCAATTATACCGATCATAATCAAGACTCATATTATGGAGCGCGCGATTATCAAGCTCGTCAGCAGACTGTTTTTGCCAATTATATTTTTCAGTCAATCTTTGGTAATAACGAAAATCAAAAGTATTCTGCAGGTGTAACGTTTAATTTTGACCGTTTCGACGAATCATTCAATGACTTTGTTTTCTTAGCTCTTAAACCCACTAAACGAGCAGATTTTGTGCGGTCAGAACGGGTGATTGGTGCTTTTTTTCAGTATACCGGTGCTTTTTGGGAAAAGCTGACAGTAATGGCTGGTTTGCGTTATGACTATCATAATTTGTTTGGAGGATTTGTTACTCCTCGCTTGCATTTGGCGTATGCTCCAGATGATTTTACTATGTTAAAATTTTCAGCAGGGCATGGCGCTCGAACAGCGAATATATTGGCCGATAATAGCTATCTTCTTGCATCAACTAATTCTGTGTATGTAAATAATAAGCTGTTGGTAGAGCATCCCGAAGAGTTAGACCGTCTGGATATGGAGCAGGCATGGAATTTTGGGGTGCAGTTAAATAGAAAATTCATTCTGTTTGGTAGGATGTTGAATATTAACTTGGATTATTACCGTACAGATTTTACAAATCAAGTGGTTGTTGATAATGAAACGGAGGCGGGTAAGGTTAATTTTTATAATTTGGATGGAGATTCTTATTCCAATTGCTATCAGGTGGAGGTGAAGTATGAGTTAATACCTCGCTTGGATGTTACAGGAGCTTATCGTTATAATGATGTCAAAAGTACGATTGGCGGTGAATTGAAAAGAGCTGCTTTGCAGAGTAAATTCAAAGGATTGTTGAATTTGTCTTATTATACAAATATGAAAAAATGGCAGTTTGATTTTACTGCCCAATTTAATGGACCCGGTCGTATACCTTTGAATCCTGCTATTCCGTCTGATCGGCAAAATGACGAATTCGACACTTTTACCGTGATGAATGCTCAGGTTACAAAATTTTTCCGCAAATGGAGTATTTATGTCGGTTGTGAGAATTTAGGCGATTTTACTCAAAGCAATCCCATACTAGGGGCTGATAATCCTTGGAGTAGTGGTTTTGATTCTTCTAAAATTTGGGGCCCTGTGCATGGTCGTAAATTTTATGTAGGAGTGCGTTTTGCGATTGATAGGGATTAATTTTTTTTAGATGATTAATTATTTTGATTTTTAATGCAATAAAACGAAAAACAATGAGAACAATCCGCTTTGTATTGATGTTGGCAATTATGTTGATTGCTGCAGTATCTGTTAATGCAGAAAAAAAAGGAGAAAAGACTGTGATATTTAATGCTAATCTTCACTGTAAGTCTTGTGTCGCAAAAGTAGAGAAAAATATTCCTTTTGAAAAAGGAGTAAAAGGCCTTAAAGTAGATATGGAAACACAGACGATTACAATTACTTTTCGGGAAGATAAAAATAATGAAGAGAACTTGAAAAAGGCTATTGAAAAATTAGATATTCAAGTGAAAGGAACTCTGGATGCTGTTCCAGAGAAAAAGACTGATTCTTGCTGCGAAGGCAAAAAGTGTGGTAATAAGTAGCCGAAAATAGAAAGAGCTGCTTAAATAAAAAGAGTCCGACATTATGCCGGACTCTTTTTGTTGTAACGTGTTTTTTATAAATCGTTATATTTACCTTCTTTATCAAAGGCTTCGAGAGCTGCATTTACTCCCGGAGTGTCCTCTTTATAAGTTACACCAAACCATTTGGCATCGGTTTTTAAAACTTTTACTTTAGCTACACCTGTTTTAAGAGCTTGGTCTACTACTTTGGGTATATAAAATTCCGATTTTAAATTCTCTTTGTTGGCAGGATAAAATTCAACAAACTGCTTTTCTATTTCCTTGAAGATATTGGGAGTAAATGCCCAAAAATTCATTGAAACCAGATCATCTGCCTGTAAGATCACTCCGCTTTCTTCGTCTTTAATCGTGCCATCTGCTTGAGCTGCAATCTTTGTACGCTCTGTTACGGTAGTTAGATGACCGTTAGAGTCTGATTCGCAGACACCTCTTGAAACAGTGCCATTTTCGGAGAGCGTGGAAGCCAAACGATATCCGACCAATCCATATTCTTGGTCATTTGCTTCGTTGGCAAGAAAATCATGTGCTTTAACGAAAGCGTCACTGCCATAGAAGTCATCTGCATTTAAGGCTGCAAATGGTTCGTTGATTTCATCTTTTGCACTCCAAATGGCATGGGCGGTGCCCCAAGGTTTTTCTCTTTCAATGGGAGGCATTCCGCCAGGCAGGCGGTCCATACTTTGGTAGCAATATTTAGTTTCAACTAATCCTTCTGAATACTTGCCGACAAAGTCAATAAATTCTTTTGCAAAACTTTCTCTGATAACAAAAACAATCTTATCAAAGCCTGCGTGTACAGCATCATATACTGTATAGTGTAATAATGCCTTTTGGTGAGGTCCGAGTGGGGTGATTTGTTTTAAGCTCCCGAATCTTGACCCCATTCCTGCTGCCATGACTAAAAGCGTTGTCTTTTTTTTCATATGCTTTCCTTTTATGTTGTTTAATGGTTTTTGTATGATTAGTGATACTCTTTTTTAAAGAGTATCACCGTGTTTGTGTACATATTTGGCAAATACCTCCATGGCTTCATATTCTGCCATGCCTAAGCGGTTGTATATATCTGCAGTATTTCTGTTGCGGTCCTCTGCTCTTTGCCAGAATTCACGAGGATCATCGCCTGGGAAGGCCGGTCCGTTATTCTGTGAGCCGTGGCGGTAGATAGACTTGCGTTTAATTGCTAATTCAGCCGGACTGATAGGTACTGCCATGTCTACTTTTTCAATTTCCCATTCCATCCATGCTCCACGATACCACCATGTATTACATTTTTTGAACCATTCGTCTTCATCAACGATATTGTATGCCCTTAAAATAGCATCAAGGCATACTCCGTGTGTGCCATGAGGATCGGCAAGGTCTCCTGCTGCATAGATCTGATGAGGTTGTACTTCTCGTAGTAATTTTACAATGATGTCAACGTCTGTTTGGCTCAATGGATTCTTTTTTACAGTACCTGTTTCGTAAAACGGAAGGTTCAAGAAGTGTACTCTTTCTTCTGGTACTCCCAAGTAACGGTCTGCTGCGCAAGCTTCTGCACGGCGTAAAACTGCCTTATATTTTAACAGATTGGAAGCTTCTGCTTTTCCCTCTTGTTTGGACAAGATGTCTTCTTTTATTTGAGCAAAAACCTCTTCCATCTTTTGAAGATCTCCTTCGCCTATTTTCGTAAAGGCACATGCAATATCCATTTGTTGGTATAGATAGTCGTCTAATACAGCAATGCTGCCGGATGTTTGATAGGCAACGTGTACTTCATGGCCTTGTTCTACCAAGCGAGCAAAAGTTCCTCCCATAGAGATAACGTCATCATCTGGGTGAGGACTGAAGATTAATACTCGTTTCGGATATGGAGTGGCACGTTCCGGGCGGGTAGAATCGTCTGCATTGGGTTTGCCTCCTGGCCATCCGGTTATAGTGTGTTGCAGGTCGTTGAATACTTGTATGTTGACTTTGTTTGCCGACCCAAATGTTTTTATCAGGTCAGTCATGCCGTTTTCGATATAGTCTTTGTTTTCTACCTTTAAGATCGGTTTACCGACTTTCTGGCATAACCAAATAACTGCTTTGCGAATCAGTTTGTCGTTCCATTCAACTTTGCTGACCAGCCATGGTAAATTTGCTCGAGTCAAATCTTCTGCGGCTTTTTCATCAATGACAAATTGCACATTGGGATGCAATTGCAGGAAGGTTGCGGGTACAGAATCTGATACACTTCCTTCTACGGTTGCTTTGATGATCGGAGCTTTCTTTTCTCCCCAAGCCATCAAAATGATTTTGTGTGCTTTCATAATAGTACCGACCCCCATCGTGATAGCACGTGTCGGAACTTTCTCTCTTCCGCCAAAGTCGCCAGATGCATCTTTGATGGTCAAATCATTTAGGTAAACCATGCGGGTCGATGACGAAAGGGTGGAGCCCGGTTCGTTAAAGCCAATATGTCCGGTACGTCCGATTCCTAAAATCTGAATATCCAATCCTCCGACAGCTTCAATGGCTTTTTCGTAATTTTTGCAGAATTCCTCTATTTGTTCTTTGTGTAGAGTCCCGTCTGGGATATGGATGTTGGCAGGGTCTATGTCTATATGGTCAAACAGATGATGGTGCATAAAATAATGATAGCTTTGCTCTGACTCTTTAGGCATGGGCAAGTATTCATCAAGATTAAATGTCACCACATTGCGGAATGATAGTCCTTCCTCTTTGTGCATACGCACTAATTCCTGATATAATTTTATAGGAGAAGAGCCTGTTGCTAATCCCAAAACACATTGTTCGTTTTTTGTAGCTTTTGTACGAATTAACTCTGCGATTTCTTGTGCAACAGCTTTTACTGCATCTGCAGGTTTTTCGTAAATACTGATAGGCAGTTTCTCAAATCTGTCTGCTCCTTCGCCTCTGGCGATGTAATTGTTTGTTTTCATAGACAATATATATTGTTTTAACTAGTACAATGAAAAGTTACTTTCACTGTCGTAATATAAGTGTTCCATAACAAGACTAAGTGTCCCTAGTATGCAAGCGTCTTCTGCTAATGAACTTGTTTTAAGTTCACATTGACTTTTCAATCTTGTTAATGTGTATTTATCAATGGAATGTTGTATGGATGATAGAATGATATCGTGTGCTTTGGTGATTTTGCCGCCAATTACAATCAATTCGGGATTGAATAAATGTATCAGACCAGCTAATGCTTCGCCGATATGTTCGCTGGCACGTTGCAATAATTCAATGGCAAAAATATCATCTTCTTGTGCTGCTTGGATAATTGATTCAAGCGTTACATCCTCAGCTCGTTTGGCGATGGCTGTTGCTTTGCCGGCTTCAATGGCTTTGCGGGCTGATTTTACAATTGATCTGCCTGCTGCAACTGTCTCCAGACAGCCGATTTTGCCGCAATAACACAATTCTTCTGTTCCCGGAATGCGAATATGACCAAATTCTCCGGCCATCCCTTTAAATCCGCTATAAGGCCTTCCGTTGAGAATCATGCCCATGCCAATACATTCACTGATACTTACACACAAGGCATGAGAAGCGTCGCGTGCATTGCCGAAAGTGTGTTCTGCCAATGCCATCGTGCTTGAGTCGTTGTCTATAAATACCGGAATGCCCAGCATTTTCTCTAATTTCTGACGGATATTGCAGTCATCAAAACTTAAGTACGTAAAAGAATTGCCCTCTTTGTCTATTAAGCCTGGCAAAGAAACTCCGGCTACTTTTATCTTAGCTCTGGGAATTTTTAAATCAATGAGGCTTTTTTCTATTTTTTGCTGCAAATCTTGTAAAATAGCTGTGTTGTCATGACTTTCCAAAATGGAAGGAAAGGTTTGAACACTACCTATGACCTCTTTACGTAGGCTGAATATGGCGATTTTTAATTGTTCGCGTCCTAAATCTATGCCCATGATATAGGCAGCGTCTGGATTTAGTGCAAAAATATGAGGACGCTTGCCTCCAATAGAGGCTCCTTGACCTTGATCAAGCACCCAACCCTCTTCTATTAATTCATCGATAATTTTACTGATGGTGGGAGTTGTCATGTTAGTTAAACGACAAATTTCAGGTTTTGATAAGGTTTCAAAGCGGTAAAGATCACGTATGATATCTTTCTTTTGTTGATAGCGTTTTTCTTTCAGCCCCGGAAGGGTATGTTTGTTTTCGGTTTGCATTATGTATTTAATTCTATTATTTTATTGATTAACTTATTGGTATATGTGAGCTTTGCTACTATTGGAGCATACGTCAATTATTATCGCTGAAATAAATAAATGGCGTATTACTATACCACATAAATTTAAACTTCATTCTGTTCACAAAGATATAAAAACTTTGTAAAATAATTGCAGAACTCTATTTTTTTAATTCTAAATTTTGATGAGGTTTGTAATATCTGCAGTTGTAGATTATAATGAATTCATTTAAACTTCCTTGGCTGCAAGTTGTCCGCAGGCCGCATCAATGTCTTTCCCTTTGCTACGGCGTATGTTGACCACCATATTGCAATTTTCCAGGTATTTTACGAATTCATCGCGTTTTTTGTCGGGACTGTGTTGAAAACCAGAACCTTCAACATTGTTGTATTCGATGAGGTTTATTTTGATGGGAAATTGCCGGCAATAAAGGGCTAAGGCCTTGGCATCTTCCAAGCTGTCATTAATGTCTTTTAGCAGTAAATATTCGAAAGTCGGACGTGTCCCTGTCTTTTCGACAAAATATTTCAGACTGTCTGCCACCTCTTTTAAGGAATAAGCTTTGTTAATCGGCATTAGCGAAGTGCGGACGCTCTCTTTGGCTGCATGAAGCGATACGGCAAGATTGAAGCGTACGCCATCATCTGCCAGTTGGCGGATTTTATCGGGAATGCCGGCTGTGGATACGGTGATGCGGTAGGGTGACATGGCAAGACCGTCTTCTGCTGTGATGCGTTCAATGGCTGCCAATACATTGTCGTAATTTAACATGGGTTCGCCCATGCCCATGAAGACAATGTTTGAAAGCGGAAATCCTTGGGCTTCTGCGGCCATTTTAGCAGCAGTCACCTGATTGAAAATCTCGCCGTAAGTGAGATTGCGTTTGAATCCCAAAGTGCCTGTTGCGCAGAATTTGCAGCCTAATTTACAACCTACCTGCGAAGATACGCATACGGTAAATTTCTGATTTCCTGGAATGAGTACGCTTTCTATGATTTCTCCGTCATATAATTTCCAGGCTGTTTTTGTTGTGCCGTCTGTTGCTGTCTGTATGTGGACCGGCTCCAGGCAATCGAAATACCAGTTTTGCCTTAACAGTTCGCGTGTCGTACGCGATAAATTTGTCATCTCTTCAAAGTCAGTAACGCCCCGTTGCCAAATCCATTGCCATATTTGTTTGGCCCGAAAGGCCTTTTCTCCGTTAGAAACAAGGAAATTAGTGATATCCTGTAATGACGCTTGTCTGATGTTGTGAGATGAATTGTCCATAAAACTATTGTAATGAAAGTGAATGTGTTTGCAAAGATAGTCAACTCTTTGTTAAAATAAAATGAAATCCTAGTTACATGCAGATTTAATTATATTTTTGTCTTGTAATAGAAAGGTGAGTTATAATTTTTCACGAAAACGATTGTTTTTAATTAAAATGTATAACTTTGGGGTGCGAAAAATAGAATTTAATAACACTATAATTTACATGAAGAGGATTATCATTATTGCGGCTGCTCTGCTTGCCGTATCTATGGCAAAAGCAGATGAAGGTATGTGGTTGCTTTCGCGTTTAAAGCAGCAAAACATTGAAAAAATGCAGCAAATGGGCTTCAAGCTTACTGCTGAAGATATTTACGACATCAACAAACCGGGCATCAAAGATGCGATTGTTGGTTTGGGTAATGAAGGACGTCCGTTCCGTCACTTCTGCTCAGGTGAAATCATTTCTCCGAATGGTCTGTTGTTGACCAATCACCATTGCGGTTTCGATGCTATCCAGGCTCATTCGTCAGTAGAGCACGACTATTTGCGTGATGGCTTCTGGGCTTATAAAATGGAAGATGAATTGGCAAATCCGGGTACTACTGCTTCTATCTTGGAGCGTATGGAGGATGTAACCGACCGCGTGAATGCTGTGTTGAATGATAAAATGAATGAGGCAGAACGTGAAGCTGCTATCGCTCAGGTTTCTGCAGAAATTATAAAAGAAGCTACTAAAGGTACTAAATTGAGCGGACAGGTACAGGCGATGTTTGAAGGCAATCAGTTCTTCTTGTTCTTGTATACTATCTACAAGGATGTTCGTTTGGTAGGAGCTCCTCCTCAGAGCATGGGTAAATTCGGTGGCGACACAGACAACTGGATGTGGCCGCGTCACACTGCAGACTTCTCTATGTTCCGTATCTATACAGCTCCGGACGGAAGCCCTGCTGAATATTCAAAAGATAATGTACCTTTGAAACCGAAACATTTCTTGCCGGTATCAATCAAAGGCGTGAAAGATGGTGATTTTGCAATGATTATGGGATTCCCCGGAACCACCGACCGTTACTGCACAAGCTTTGGTTTGGAGAATACAATGGATGTAACCAATACAATCCGTCATAAAGTGCGTACTGATAAATTGGCTATCATGCGTGAAGGAATGGAAAAAGACCAGAAAACCCGTATCCAATATGCTTCTAAATATGCCAGCTGTGCCAATTACTGGAAATATTCAAACGAGCAGAATAAAGCTTTGCGTAATTTGAATACAATGGGCAACAAACAGGCTATCGAACGTGAATTTACAGCATGGGTGAATGCAGATCCTGCTCGCAAGGCTATGTATGGAACTGTATTGTCTGATATTGAACAAGCTTACAAAGGATTGAAAGAATTCTCTGTTGCTGAAACATATGCCCAAGAAGCATTGGCAGGACCGGAATCTCACCTGTTTGCTTATCAGGCTGGACGTGGAATCGAATTGCTTGTCAAAGCTGAAACTTCTGATAAAGAAAAAGAGGCTATCAAGGCTCAGCTTGGTGAAATGGCAAAAGCATTCTATAAAGACTTCAATGCTGATGTAGATGCTAAATTGTTTGCAGTATTGTTCAAGGTGTATAGCGATAATGTGAGCGAAGAATTGCATCCGGAAGTAATTACCTTGATTAATAAAAAATATAAAGGTGATTATAACAAGTATGCTGCTGGGTTGAAAGCTAAATCAGTATTTATGAGCGAAGAGGCTTTCGCTGCATTCTTGGCAAAACCTGATATGAAAAAATTGGCAAAAGATCCGGTTTATCAGGCAGGAAAATCTTTCTATACTATTTATTTGAAATTATCTACAATGACCAAAGCTATTCGTGAGCAAATCACACGTGGCAACCGTTTGTTTGTGCGTGGATTGATGGCTATGAATCCTGACAAGGCATGGGCTCCGAATGCAAACTCTACTATCCGTTTGACTTACGGAAAAGTTGGAAGCTACAAACCTCGCGATGCTGTCTTCTATGACTACTATACAACCTTGGCCGGTGTATTGGAGAAAGAAGGTCCTGCCGGTGGTGAATTTGAGGTTCCGGCACGCTTGAAAGAATTGTATGCTAAGAAGGAATTTGGTCCTTATGGCAAGGATGTTCTGCATGTTAACTTCATCACAGATAATGATATTACAGGAGGTAATAGCGGTTCCGGTGTAATCAATGCTGAAGGTCATTTGATTGGTACTGCTTTTGACGGCAACTCAGAAGCTATGTCCGGTGACATTGATTTTGAAGAAAATCTACAGCGTTGTATCAACTTGGACACTCGTTATATGTTGTGGATTGTTGATGTATTTGCTGGAGCAAAGAATTTGGTTAATGAAATGACTATTATTAAATAAAAGTACTGGCTACTATGAAAAATTTAGATTGGAGTAAATTGTCTTTTGGATATTCAAAAGCTGATTACAACGTTCGTTGTTATTACAAAGATGGTAAATGGGGAGAATTGGAAGTTACCGATTCTGAAATGTTGAACATTCACATGGCTTCTACCTGTCTTCACTATGGTCAGGAAGCTTTCGAGGGAATGAAGGCATTCCGTGGTAAAGATGGTAAAATCCGTTTGTTCCGTTGCGAAGAAAATGCAAAACGTATGCTTAGCTCTGCTGAGTATGTGATGATGCAGGCTCCTTCTGTAGAATTGTTTACAGAGGCAGTTGTTAAAGCAATCGAAATGAACAAGGAGTATGTGCCGCCTTATGAATCAGGTGCTAGCTTGTATATTCGTCCTTTGTTGATTGGTGTAGGACCTCAAATGGGTGTTGCTCCGGCAAAAGAATATTTGTTTGTTGTATTCGTAGCACCGGTTGGACCGTACTTCAAGGCTGGTTTCAAACCGACTAAAGTGATGTTGGAACGTCATTATGACCGTGCGGCTCCAAACGGAACCGGTCATATTAAAGTGGGTGGTAACTATGCTGCAGGTATGCGTTCTGGCGAAGTTGCTCACCAGAAAGGTTATTCAACTGCTATTTTCTTGGATTCAAAAGAAAAGAAATACATTGACGAATGTGGTCCGGCAAACTTCTTCGGAATTAAGGATAATACATATATCACTCCGTATTCTCATACTATTCTGCCGTCTATTACCAATAAGAGCTTGATGGTATTGGCTGAAGACATGGGATTGAAAGTGGAACGCCGTCACATTCCGGTTGAAGAGTTGGAAACCTTTACTGAAGCAGGAGCTTGCGGTACTGCAGCTGTGATCAGTCCTATCGGACAGATTGATGATTTGGAAAACAATAAGAGCATTGTTTTCGGAAATCCGGAAGTACCGGGCGAATGGTGTACTAAATTGTACAACCGTCTGCGTGCAATCCAATATGGAGACGAACCTGATAAATTCGGTTGGGTGAAAGTATTGGAATTCTAATGTATTGATACATATAGTTGGCAAAGCGAGAGCCGATCGGTCCTTGGGGACTTGGTCGGCTCTCGTGTTTTTTGTGTATGTCGTTCGTTGCGCTTCCTTTTCGATGTCCGTTCATACTCTCTCAGATCTCTCACCGACCTCTTACTTATGTCTTACGTTTCTCCGTTCCTCCTCCGAAGTTCCTCCGAAGCTTGTCCGAACGGGTAGCGGTAAGCAACGGCGGAGCTTCGGGGAAGGTTGCAGGAAAGGTGAATGGGGGATGGGAGTGTATTTTTACATGAAACGGATTCTTGATGTCGAGAAGAACTTTTGAAAATATAAATAAAAAAAATACAATGGGCGTACAAAGCGGAAGAATCGGTTATATATTTGTGATGAACTAAATATTTAATCCTTCAAAACCAAGATGCAATGATCAGAAATATTTTATTGCTTTTTATGCTTGGCATATTGATGGTGCCAACTGATATGGTGGCAGTTGCTGAAACTACAAATATGCGATGTGTAGTCGGAGATACCAACAGAATGGTGGAAGGTGTTGTCGTGGATGAAGAAAGAAAAGGCAAGTCATGTGGGATAGATTCCGAAGAGGAGATATTTGTCGTTGTGGAAGAGATGCCTGAATTTCCGGAAGGAAGTCTTTTGGAGTATTTGGCTCGGCGGATAAAATATCCGGTAAAGTCGCTTGAAAACAGGGAAGAGGGAGTCGTATATGTCTCTTTTGTGGTAGATTGTTCAGGAAAAGTTGTCAATGCAAGAATTGCCAAAGGAGCTAGTGCATTGTTGGATAAAGAAGCTTTGCGTATCGTAAACGAAATGCCGGTCTGGAAGCCCGGTAAGCAGAGAGGCAAAGCCGTAAAGGTGCAGTATATATTGCCTATTGAGTTTAAATTACAGCCTCAGGGTAAATGAGTATTTAATAAGAGTGCGGTTGTTTTGATATGAACCGCACTCTTTTGTGTTTTATTTGGTATTGATAATTACTTCTGCATGTGGGTAATAGCCGACCTCTTTTTCAACCTGGCTAAATGGACGGATTTGTAGAATTGAAGCCGGATCGATGTCAAAGGTCTCTGAAAGGCGTCCGTTGATGACGAGCAGCGGATTTTCCATTTTATTTAAATTGTATTTGTAGTCTTGGTTGTTGTAACGGAAACTTAGTACACCTTCTTTGAAACTGGTAAATGTTCCCAATTGTTTTTGTGATGTGACAAAAAGATAAGATTTCTTGATGTCTTTTTTTGAAGGAACAAGGTTGACATTCATGATTTTATCGGGCATTTGGACATTGTCTTTGGGAGCTTGTTCTCCATCAATAATATAGGTTATATCCGAATTTTTGGAATCTACTTTCAGATTGGTTTTGCCGTTTTCTTCTGTTATTTGGATGGAGTTGCTGGTGACATTACCATCTTGTCCCAACGATTGAAAATATTGTTCGATGGTTTTCATGTTTCCGGGTTGTAGCATACTGGAAATATCAAAAGAACCGGTGCTGTCAATGGCTGACGGGAATGCGTTTTTGAGCCGTTGCTCCATGCCGGAGAAGAAATCTGCATCCAAGCCGCTGAAAAAGCCACTCATCAATCCTTCTAAAGATTGCATCATATTTCCCATATCCTGATTATCTCTTGTCTGTGCTTGGGTTGAAGGTGACAGTGTGGCAAGCAAGCCGAGGCCGTTTATATTCAATGCCCGTGAAAGAAGGGCGATGCGGTCGGTCTGAATGTCTCCGCGCAACTCAATGATGTCTGCCTCAAAGGGAGATACGCTCCATACGACCAAATCTGTCACTTTGTCTGCTTGGCTACGGGCATATACCAACTGTTCGCTCTCTCCGTCGTAGTTGCTTTTAATAAGTCGGTATTCGTTTCTTTCTTCCAATAGGTTGTGGAATTGCTGGAGTATCTTTTCGCATTCTTCCGGTTTGCAGATGCTTGGATTGATGGTTAATATGTTCACTTCATCCAGTTTTTGAAGCATTTCTTTCATTTCGGGTGAAAGGTTGTTGTTTTGGTAAAGTCCATAAAGGCTTTTGTCCAATTGTGTGACACTGACACCTGTTTTTTTATGGTATTTGGCCATTTGTTTGCCCAATTGGGCGTATGTGCCGAAAGGTATCAGAATCATTGTCAGTAAAATGAATGTCAATTTTTTCATGGTATCAAATTTTAAATGGTTTTTCAGTTGTCGTATATAAGACGAATGTATGTTTTTTTCTTATAGGAAAATCGGTTTTAACTAAATTTTATACCGTTGTGGAAAGCTGTTGTTTTTCATGGGGAATATTTCCTCAGAAGTGTTCTAAAAGTTCTTGGAATGCATGTGAAATGTAGGATGAAATTATTTGTTTATGCATTGATAGTTAGTATATTTGGATAATAAGTTTTTTGATGTACCTTTGCGCATTAATTTTTTGGCATGTAATTTTCATTACTGGATATGATGGAAAATATAAATAACAATAGAGGAATGATACTTAGAAAAAATGTAATTTGGTCCCTGTTGGGTCTGTTGATTGCCTTTACGGGATGTAAACGCGAAAAAGTGCAGGAACGTATTCCGGTGGTTGTAGAGCAAGCTGGAGTGAAAGATGTTGAAATTTTTGGGGAATATGTGGGACGGGTTCGTGCAAGACAGTTTGTTGAGGTGCGTGCACGTGTTGAAGGATATTTGGAGAAGATGCTGTTTGAAGAAGGTAAGAAAGTGGAGCGCAACCAGCCTTTGTTTATTATCAATCAAGACATTTATAGAGCCCGTGTGGATAAGGCGGCAGCTCAGTTGAAAAAGGATGAGGCTCAGGAATTGAAAACCGGACGTGATGTTGAGCGTCTGCGTCCGTTGTATGAGCAGAATGCTGCCAGCCAGTTGGATTTGGATAATGCAGTGGCTGCTTATGAAAGTGCAAAGGCAAATGTGGCTATGAGCCGGGCAGACTTGGCTCAGGCGGAGTTGGAATTGAGTTACACAACAGTACGTTCTCCTATCACAGGATATATCAGTGAGCGTTATGCTGATATCGGTGCATTGGTAGGTGCCGGAACAAAGGCTTTGTTGGCGACGGTGGTTGCAAGTGATACGGTATTGGTGGATTTTAGTTTGACTGCTTTGGATTATTTGCGTAGCCAGCAGCGTAATGTGCGTTTGGGCGAGCAGGATACGTCTCGTTCATGGCAACCCTCTATTATTGTGACTCTTGCTGATAATTCTGTTTATCCGGAACGGGGTATTGTAGATTTTGCCGATCCGCAGGTTGATCCGAAAACCGGTACCTTCGGAGTGCGTGCCAGTATTGCTAATCCGGACAGAAAGTTGTTGCCCGGACAGTTTACCAAAGTGAAATTGTTGCTGGATATGCGTGAAGATGCTGTAGTAGTACCGGTGAAAGCTGTGGAAATTGAAAAAGGGGGTGCCCACGTATATGTGATGCGTCGGGACAGTACAGCAGAGAAACGTCTGATTGAGACCGGACCGGAATTCGGTAATTATGTGGTGGTGGAAAGAGGTTTGGGACCGAACGAACTGGTTGTAACAGAAGGTTATCATAAGCTGACTCCTGGAGTATTGCTTGTGCCGGAGACCGACGAACGTTGGAAAAAGGACAAGGAAGAAAGTGCAGAGAATAAAGATTAGTGAATAGAATGAGAGGTATCGTATGAAAGTGACTTTTTTTATAGACCGTCCTATTTTCTCGGCGGTATTGTCTATATTGATTGTGGTGATTGGTTGTATCGGGCTTTATTTGCTGCCAATTGACCAGTATCCGCAGATAACACCGCCGATGGTGAAAATATCGGCTTCTTATCCGGGGGCAAGTGCCCAGACCGTATCTCAGGCTGTTGCTACTCCTATTGAACAGGAATTAAACGGAACTCCCGGTATGCTTTATATGGAATCCAGCAGTTCGAATTCAGGAGGTTTGTCCATTAGTGTGACTTTTGATATCGCAACTAATCCCGAGTTGGCTGCTGTTGAAATCCAGAACCGTGTGAAGCTGGCAGAGTCTCGTTTGCCGGCAGAGGTGGTGCAGAATGGTATTTCGGTGGAGAAGCAGTCTTCCAATCAGTTGATGACGTTGACGTTGACATCTGAAGATCCGCGTTTTGACGAGATATATTTGAGTAACTTTGCTACAATCAACGTGGCGGATATTTTGAAACGTATTCCGGGTGTTGGACGTGTTTCTAATATCGGTAGTCGCTATTATGGTATGATTTTGTGGGTAATGCCCGACCGTATGGCGAATTTTGGCTTGACAGTGAAGGATTTGCAGGATGCTCTGAAAGACCAGAACCGCGAGTCTGCTGCCGGAGAGTTAGGTAAGCAGCCGATGAGCGGGCAGGATATAACGATCCCTATTATTGCGCAAGGACGTTTGTCTACGGTGGAAGAGTTTGAGAATATCGTTGTCCGTGCCAACCCGGATGGGTCTATTATTCGGGTGAGAGATGTGGCCTGTGTATCTTTGGAGGCTTCGTCTTATTCAACGGAGAGTGGAATGAACGGTGCCAATGCGGCTGTGTTGGGTATTTACACTGTCCCTGGAGCCAATGCCGTCGAGGTTGCAGAAAATGTCCGCAAGGCAATGGAGGAGATTAGTAAAAATTTCCCGGAAGGATTGGAGTGGGGTATTCCGTTTGATATTACATCCTATATTTCGCAATCTATTCACGAGGTGTACAAGACTTTGTTCGAAGCTTTGATATTGGTGATTCTGGTGGTGTTCCTTTCTTTGCAGAATTGGAGGGCTTCCTTGGTTCCGTTGGTTGCAGTGCCGATTTCTTTGGTTGGAACCTTCGGCGTAATGCTTGCAATGGGATTTTCATTGAACTTATTGACTCTGTTGGGATTGATTCTTTCTATCGGTATTGTGGTGGACGATGCGATTGTGGTGGTGGAAGCCGTTGAGAATTATATGGAAAAAGAGGGTTTGACTCCTTATCAGGCTACGAAGAAAGCCATGGAAGGCTTGACCGGAGCGTTGATTGCAACATCTTTGGTGCTGGCAGCCGTCTTTGTTCCTGTAAGTTTCTTGGGTGGAATTACCGGTTTGCTGTATCGTCAGTTTGCCGTTACGATTGTGGTTTCCGTATTGATTTCAGCAGTAGTTGCCTTGACGTTAAGCCCGGCGATGTGTGCCATTATCTTGCGTCCGTCTCATGGAAATAAGAATCTGGTTTTCCGTAAAATCAATACATGGTTGGCTTCCGGAAACAATAAATATGTCAATACATTGACTAAGGCTATCAAATATCCCCGCAGTGTTCTGGCAGGATTCGGTATTGTGCTTGTATTTATATTTGTCTTGAACTGGCTTATTCCGAGTAGCTTTATTCCCGAAGAAGATCAAGGATATTTTAAAGTGGAATTGGAACTTCCGGAAGGAGCGACCTTGGAGCGCACACGTGTCATCACGGATCGTGCCGTTGAGTTTCTGAAGAATTTGCCGGCAGTAGAGTATGTGCAGAATGTGACCGGTTCCAGTCCCCGTGTAGGTACGAGTCAGGCGCGTTCTGAATTGACCGTAATTCTTCGGTCGTGGGAAGAACGTAAAGGCAATAACATGGGGGTTGATGAAGTGATTGAGGAAGCGCGTAAAGAGTTGGAGAAGTATCCGGAATCGAAAGTCTATTTTTCGAAACCGCCGGTAATCCCCGGATTAGGAACCTCCGGTGGATTTGAGTTGCAGGTGGAGGCTCGTGGTGGTGCTTCTTTTGAAAATCTGGTGTCTGCAGTTGATACTTTGATGGCTTATGCTTCGAAAAGTGAGGCGTTTACCGGACTTTCATCTTCTTTGCAGGCAGAGATTCCGCAGTTGTATTTTGATGTTGACCGGGATAAAGCCAAATTCCTTGGCATTCCGATGGCAGATATCTTTTCTACCATGAAGGCTTATACCGGCTCTGTTTATGTGAATGACTTTAATATGTTCAACCGTGTGTATAAAGTTTATATACAGGCTGAAGCGGACTATCGTGCACGTCGCGACAATATTGGAATGTTCTTCGTTCGTACATCCGGTGGCGACATGGTGCCGTTGACAGCTTTAGGAGAAGCGGAATATACGACAGGGCCGGGAAGTATCCGTCGTTTCAATATGTTTACCACTGCGATTATCCGTGGTAATGCAGCTCCGGGATACAGTTCCGGTGAAGTGATGGATGAATTGGAGAAGATTGCCCGCGAACATTTGCCGGAAACTATAGGCTTGGAGTGGAGTGGTCTTTCTTATCAGGAGAAGCAGGCAGAAGGTCAGATGGGATTGGTGCTGTCGTTAGTGTTCCTTTTTGTGTTCCTGTTTTTGGCTGCGTTGTATGAAAGTTGGTTGGTGCCGATATCTGTGTTGCTTTCCTTGCCGGTTGCCGGTCTTGGAGCCTATTTGGGTATTGCTGCCTTAGGATTGAACAACGATATTTATTTCCAAATCGGTTTGGTGACATTGGTCGGATTGGCTGCTAAGAATGCGATTTTGATTGTTGAGTTCGCTAAAATGGAGGTGGATAAAGGAGTCGATGTCATTACAGCTGCCAAGACTGCTGCTTCGCTTCGTTTCCGTCCTATATTGATGACGTCATTGGCTTTCGTGTTAGGTATGTTGCCTTTGGTAATGGCATCGGGTCCGGGATCTGCCAGCCGTCATTCGATAGGAACCGGTGTGTTCTTCGGTATGATTGTAGCGATCACAGTGGGTATTGTGCTTGTTCCTTTCTTCTTTGTGATGATTTACAAATTAAGAGACAAGATTGCCGGCATAAAAAAGTAGGTGTTTATTTAATTTACAATTTAATTCTATGAAGAGAATATATATATGGGGACTGGTCATGATGGCATTGGCGGTATCTTCTTGTAAATTGGGCAAGAAATACACCCGTCCGGAACTGGATTTACCTGAAAATATTGATGGAGTGCAGGGGGATACCACTTCGGTCAGCGGGATTCATTGGTCAGAACTTTATCAGGATACTGTTTTGCAGAATTTGATTCGTCAGACATTGGAATACAATAAAAATTTGCAAGCGGCTGCAGCGAGAGTGAAAGAGATGATGGAGGGAAAACGGATCAGTAATGCAGATTTGTATCCTAAGATAGATGCTCAAGTTGTGGGCGAATATAAAGATGCTGCTTCTACGAGCGAAACATACGGGGGTAAAGGACTATTGTCTTGGGAGTTGGATATCTGGGGTAAACTGCGTTGGGGAAACCAGGCTGCTTTAGCAGATTATCTGGGAAGTGTGGCAGGACAGCGTGCTTTGCGCATCACATTGATTGCACAGGTGGCGCAAGCCTATTTTGAATTGACGGCTTTGGATCAGGAGTATGCTATTGTGAAACAGACACTGGCTGCTCGTCAGGAGGGTGTTCGCTTGGCAAGGCTTCGTTTTGAAGGAGGTTTGACATCAGAAACTTCATTGCGTCAGGCACAGGTGGAGCTTGCCCGTACACAAACATTGATTCCTGATTTGGAAAAAAATATTCGGATGAAGGAAAATCAGATTGCCCTTTTGGCCGGACAGTATCCGGGACCGACTCAGCGTGGTCAAGGGTTGGAACAGCAGACATTGCCTGCAACTCTTCCGGTTGGTTTGCCTTCTCAGTTGTTGGAACGTCGTCCGGATATTGTTCAGGCTGAATATAAATTGCGTGCTGCACATGCCAAAGTAGGAATCGCTTTTACGAGTTTGTTTCCCAAGATAACATTGACCGGTAAGGCCGGATTGGAAAGCAGTTCGTTGTCGGATTTCTTGAAGTCTCCTTACTATTTCTTTGGAGGAGAATTGTTGGAACCGATATTTAATATGGGTAAAAACCGTGCAAAATTGCGTGTGGCAAAAGCAGCGAGAGAGCAAGAGGTATATGCTTACCAACAGACGGTTTTGACTGCTTTTTCTGAAGTCAGCAATGCTTTGATTGCATCATCGAAAAGTCGTGAAATCCGGGAATCCCGTAAAAAGCTGGAACAGGCTTCCCGTTCGGCTCTCGATCTCGCAACCCTGCAGTATATTAACGGTATTACCAATTATCTGGATGTGCTGGATGCGCAGCGTAGTTATTTTGATGCCCAGATAGGTTTGAATAATGCTATTCGTGATGAACTTTTGACTACCGTACAGCTCTATAAGGTGTTGGGCGGTGGAGATGAATAAACTAAAGATATTTTTTTATTGAACCCTAAAAGTCCGACGAGAGGTTGATAATGTGGTAGAAGAGTATGATGCCCAACAGCAGAAGAGAGAATTATCGATAAGGATGTAATCAATAATTTATAGATAATCGTAAGTATACTAAATATTTTGTACTTTTGTATTCGGATAGAGGCAACTCTTTCCAAGACATATTAGAATTAAAAAGAAGCGTTATGCTTATCTTGTAGTTTTGAGAACGTAGGAAATTTTCAAAAAGAATGTACAAGGATAGCATAGTGGTTCTCACGCTATAGCGTGGGCTGCTATTACTATATCTGTACATTCGGGTTTCCTACGACCTTCAAAATTAAGATGTGACATTGCAGTACCACGCTTCCGTGTTTAATAACTAAAAGCTAAGAAGGTACTGGTAGGCATAATAGAAAATTATGAAAAAACAACTGTTTTTATTGATGCTTTCTGCAGTGTTTATTCTTGCCGGATGCGACAAGGAAAATGACGATGCTGATGTTTTTACCCCACCTACACAGGAACAACTTGTCCAAAACGCTTATGCTGACAATGAAAATACGGGAGGCGGTTTCTCGTTCACAACAGATGCCCCATGGACTGCGACGGTAGAAGAAGTGTTACCCCAGAACCCATCATCCATGCAGGTGAAATCAGCAACACGTTCTTCCGGAAATAATGTGGTTTGGCTGAAACTCTATAACGGAAATAGCGAAGCATATAGTGGTGAGGCTGGAACTATTACACTCCGCATAGAAATTGACCAGAACTATACGGGTGAACGGCGTGAGGCTACGATTACAATTCGTTCTGGTAATAATACATTTATTGTGACAGTTATCCAGGAAGGAACCAAACAGGATGGTAGCGAAAATGAACCCCCGGTTAAGGTGACTAAGATTACTCTTGACAAAACAACACTATCACTTGAAGCTGGAGCCAAGGCAACTCTTACTGCTACCGTAGAGCCTACTGATGCCACAATTAAATCGGTGGTATGGTCAAGCAGTAATTTAGAGGTTGCAACGGTAAATCCCATAACCGGAGAAATTGTTGCAATAGCTGACGGGAATGCTGTCATTACGGCAACCTCTTCTTCCAATAAGGAGGTTGCAGCATCATGTACAGTAACCGTTGGAAATAACGAACCTGTTGTTTCAAAGGCTTTTGTCAATAAGATTGAACGTACGGTAAACTATTGGGATAAATTGCCTGTTTCGGAATATAATGAAGATGAAGTGAATTATTCGTTTGAATATGATGACCGCAATCGTATATCTTCGTATACAATTGACTTTAAGCCCACTTATGAGCAGGGAGAGGAAAGACAACTTATCAGCAAAATCGACTATTCAGCATCTGACCGCCTCCGCATAGAAGACCAATGGTCTGATAAGAGCCAAAAGGAAATCTACGATATTCTACTCAATGAAAAAGGATTTATCACAAAAGGTGAGTCATGGCCTACTTTGTATGAACCTCTCGAAACATATCAAATTGAGTATAATAGTGAAGATCGTGTTTCGCGAGTGTCTTATTCCAAATATTGGAGTACGTTTGTTTATAAAGACGGGGTACTTTCCGGTGGTAAAGACTTTGATGGAACAGATGTGTATGAGACGTCTGGATTTGAACAAAACTTTGGTCAGGTAGCTAATGATAAGTTGAATATAGATGTCAATATGTTGTTTATGCCTGGTTTCTTTTCAGAAGAACCGGAACGGGGAGACGTGCCGAGTCGCCTTGGTCGTTTAGCTTTGCTTCGGTTAGCCGGACGTGGTATGGACCGTTATATAACCTTAGACGGATTATCCTGGAGTCAAGACGAGACCAGCATGAATTTTCCAGAAGGCTGGTCAGAACCTAATGTAACAGTTCATAAAAGCTATGAATTCTTTTCTTATGACTGGGATGAAGAGTTAGGGCTGGATTATACTTTTAACAATGATGGTACGGTTGCTGCAATTTCAGCCAGTGCAACCATGCAGAAAATTAAGAAAGAGTTTGATATTGTAGTGGGGAGCGAACTAATACGTCCTGGATATCCGGAAGCCGGATATAAATATGAAATCAAAAACCGGAAAGAGACAGTAGTGGACAAGGGAATAAATACAATTACCTATAAATTCAGTTATCGTTAATTTTATATTTTCCATTCTCTTCTATGCAGAATTGTATACTAGAGAATGGAAAATCTGTGATACGTCAAGACTTTGCGGAATTCTGTAAGAGGATAGGTGTTCGGCTTTCAGCAGTCTCTTGTTTTTATTCAGATTCCTCTTGTTGTTGCATATGCTGACAATGATTTTATCAACACGTAATGGTTGCATGAATTGCAAACGTTGTTGCCGTTTGCCAGTCTTGCTTGGATATGGCAAACGGCATTTTCTATTAAATATTTCTTTTCTCTATTTCTCTTAGGTTTTCCATTTTCTTTTTACGAAGGAAACCGTTGATGTCTTCCAAGTGTTCTGTCACTTTTTTATTTCCGAATTCATATACTTTTGTTACCAGTCCGTTGAGGAAATCTCGGTCGTGAGATACGACAATCACTGTACCGTCAAAATCTATTAAGGCATTTTTCAAAATGTCTTTGGTCTTTAAATCCAAATGATTGGTCGGCTCGTCGAGAATCAGCAGGTTGACCGGCTGAAGTAATAGTTTTATCATGGCAAGTCGTGTTCTTTCACCGCCTGATAATACTTTTACCTTTTTGTCAATATCATCTCCGCTGAACATGAAGGCTCCGAGCAGGTTTTTGGTATTGCTTTTCAGTTCCAAAGGAGTTACGTCATCGACAGTTTGGAAAACGGTCAGGTCTTCATCCATCAGCGAGGCTGCATTTTGTGCAAAGTATCCGATTTGGACATTGTGTCCTAAAGTCAGCTTACCGGTATAGTCTGTGATTTCTCCCATAAGACATTTTACCAGAGTTGACTTACCTTCACCGTTTCTTCCGACAAAAGCTACTTTTTCGCCACGTTGGATGGTGAAGCCGGCATGATTGAACACTTCATAGTCTCCATAGTGTTTTGATAAATCGTCTACGATAACGGGGTAGCTGCCGGAACGGGGTGCCGGTGGAAATTTCAGTCGCAATGCGGAGGTGTCTTCTTCATCTACTTCCAGGATTTCCAGTTTTTCCAACATTTTTACGCGGGACTGTACCTGTAGAGTTTTTGAGTAAGTCCCCTTGAAACGTTCGATGAATTCCTTGGTCTCAGCAATCATTTTCTGTTGCTCGTCATAAGCTTTTTGTTGCTGGGCTCGGCGTTCCTTGCGTAGTTCCAGATATTTTGAATAGTTGACCTTGTAGTCGTAAATACGTCCCATGGTCACTTCAATGGTACGGGTTGTTATATTGTCAATAAATGTCTTGTCGTGAGAGATGACAACAACGGCTTTCCCGTTGTTTATCAAAAACTCTTCCAGCCATTGGATTGAGTCTATATCCAGGTGATTGGTAGGCTCGTCAAGAAGCAGGACATCCGGATTTTTCAGCAGCATTTTGGCCAATTCGATACGCATGCGCCATCCGCCACTGAAATCGCTGGTCTGACGTTGCAAGTCTTCGCGCTTGAACCCTAAACCTAAAAGGGTTTTCTCTACATCTGCTTCAAAGTGGGTGAGGTCAATGCTATAGAACTTCTCGCTTAGGGAGGAGACCTCTTCAATCAACTTATAATATTCAGGAGACTCATAATCCGTGCGTTCTGTCAATTGACGGTTGAGTTCGTCAATACGCTTTTCCATAGCAAACAGATGTGCAAAAGCCTGAGATGCCTCTTCGTACACCGTTCTTCCGTCTTCAGTCATTAAATGTTGCGGGAGGTAGGCGATAACAGTATCTTTAGGGGCAGAAACATTTCCGCGTGTCGGTTTGCGTTCTCCGGCCAGAATCTTCAGTAGGGTTGATTTCCCTGCTCCGTTTTTACCCATAAGGGCTATTCTATCCTTTTCATTGATTTGGAAAGAGATGTCCTTAAACAAGGCTCTGTCACCAAATTCTACAGTCAATGCATCAACTGAAATCATAAATAGCTGTAATTGTATTCTTGTTTATATTGCATAAAAAAAGAGTCAGGATAAACCTGACTCTTCGCCTTTTGTACTCAGGGCGGGAATCGAACCCGCACGTCTGTTGAGGACACTGGATTTTGAGTCCAGCGCGTCTACCAATTCCGCCACCTGAGCAATGAACTCGGGTGCAAAAGTATATATTTTTGAATAAACTCCAAAGGATTTGGCGATTTTTTTTATCAGTTGGGAAATTGCATAGAATAATTTAGTAACTTTGTGCATATTGACTATAATACACAATGGATATGAAACTTGCAGAAGCTCTCAGCTTGCGTGCTGATTTACAAAAACGGATAATTCAATTGAAACTTCGGTTGAAAAACAGTGCAAAAGTGCAGGAAGGTGATGAACCTGCCGAGAATGTTGAGGAGTTGTTTAAGGAATTGAATGAGAATCTCACCCAACTGGAAGAGTTAATTTATCGGATTAATGATACGAATATGCACACTTTGTGTGAGGGGGAAAATCTGACACGTTTGATGGCACGTAAGGATACACTTTCTATGCGAGTGGATTTGTTGCGGGAACTGCTGAAACATGTTGCAGAAAATGAGACCCGCTATGGGAGAAGTGAGCTGAAGAGTATCCGGATTGTAAATGTGTCAGAACTTCAAAAAGAGACGGATAATTATGCCCGGCAATTGAGAGAACTGGATGTCAAGATTCAAGGGTTGAATTGGACGACTGATTTACGTTAGATTGTTTTGAGGTAGTTTTTCGGAAGTATAGTGGCGACATGATTCTGCATCTTCGAAAGGAGAGCAAATTTATTGTGTGCTTTGGGAGGAAAAGCTGTATCAGCAAACTGCAAACTCAGCACAGTGCACAAACGCATATCGCATAGTGAACTAAGAGTTCAGAATTATTGAGCATTACCACATGTCGACTATATGGAAAAGGAAAAATGAGGGTGGGTTTGGGGAAATAGAAAATAAAAAACCTCTTAATCATTAAGATTAAGAGGTTTTTTGTACTCAGGGCGGGAATCGAACCCGCACGTCTGTTGAGGACACTGGATTTTGAGTCCAGCGCGTCTACCAATTCCGCCACCTGAGCAATGAACTCGGGTGCAAAAGTATAGTTTTTTGATAAAATACCAAAGAGAAATGATATTTTTTTTTGTAATTTGTGCTAACTGTATGGTTTTATGTATATTTGCATAATGAGAATTAGTATGGAATGAGGTGGAATATTTATATATGGAGAATATGATTAAGAATGTAGTATTTGATTTAGGAGGAGTGGTTGTTGATTGGAGTCCGGAACGTTTGCTGGCAACTTATCCCGGCGATAAGGAATTACCGGTCGCTTTGTTTAAAAAGGGCTTTTTCCAGCAATATTGGTCGGAATTTGACAGAGGCACAATTACACAAGCTGAAATGGTGACTGCTATGAGTGATTTTGCGGGACGTACGTATGCGGAGTGTTGGGATTTTGTGGAATTTATCAAGCATACTTTGGATAATCTGCCGGCAACTTGTGAGTTGATAGAAGAATTGTCTGAAAGAGGTTTCCGTTTGTTTTGTTTGTCGAATATGTCGGTGGAATATTATGATTATCTGAAAGACCGAAAGGTGTTCTCTTTTTTTGAGGGACGCATTATCTCTGCATTGGAACATACCATTAAACCGGAAAAGGAAATCTATCAGATTCTTTTTGACCGGTATCATTTGGTTCCGGAAGAAACATTGTTTGTGGATGATCTGATTGCAAACATTGAAGCCGCCCATGCATTGGGTATACAGACGGTTCATTTTACAGACCGCATTGCGGCAGTTGAAAAAATCAGGGAGCTAACGAAATAGTCTCCCGTTTTTTAATTTCCAATAGTATCTGCCGCAGAGCATGATTCCGGTTAAGGTGAGACCTACCGGATAACCGATCCAAATACCGGTAATGCCGAGATTTAGTATAAATCCACAGATGTAGCACACCGGCATAGCCAGTAGGAAATATCCGATAAAGGAAATGATAGCCATGGAAATGACATCGCCGATGCCTCGGAGCGAGTTGGCATAAATGATTTGTAGAGCATCGCCGAATTGATATATCATCAGAATGATAATCAGCGAAGAGACCAGACTAATGACTTCCGGCGAGGTGGTAAATAGAATACCGATGACATCCTGTGCAAAGAAAAAGATGGTACTGGCTATTAAAACCAGACAAAGCATGATGTGAAATCCGGCCATGGTGCTTCGTTTTACATTGGTGATATCTCCTCGGCCATAGAAGTTGCTGACTCGTACAGAGACAGCTGCTCCAACTCCGTAGTATATCATAAAGCCTAGGGTGGAGATTGCGATCATAATTTGGTGTGCGGCTAAAGCAATACTGCCAAGCCAACCAATCATGATGCCTGAGATACTGAACAAGGCTGTTTCCAAGCCCATTTGCAGGCCTACCATCCATCCCATTTTGTTGAGGGATAAAATATCTTTGGAGTTATATTGTCCGCGGCGGTAACCTACATAGTATTTGCGGTAATGTATGCTACGGTAGAAGAGTATGGCAAAAGCAGCAAACATGACAATACGGGATATAAGCGTGGAGATTCCGGCACCGACAACGCCCAGCGCTGGAAATCCTAATTTGCCGTATATCAGAATATAGTTGCCGATGATATTCAAAACGTTGGCTGAAATCATAATGTACATAGGGGTTCGGGTATCTGTGATTCCGTCTGCAAATTGTTTGAACGAGTTAAAAAGCATGACAAACGGCAGGGATGCCAATTGTAACAAAAAATAGGGGCGGATGAGGGGAAGAAGTTCTTCCGGTTGTCCCATCTTGTCAACATTAAACCAGACAAAGGTCATGATGAGAGTAAGGAGTATTCCTATTAATAGATTTACCAATAGACTATTGCGTAGTAACTGTCCGACTTTGAAACGGTCGTGTCGACCGAAAAACTGTCCGACTAATGGAGTCAGTCCGTAAGAAAAACCCAGTCCGAAAAGGATAGGGATATTGAATGTGCTATTGACAAAAGAAGCGGCTGCAAGATGGAGCGTATCGAATTGCCCCACCATCATGTTATCAGCTAAGCCGACAACGACAATCCCGATTTGTCCGATGACAATAGGAACTCCTAATCTGATAAGTTCCCGATAATGTTCTTTATAAGTTGTGAAATAATTCATTGTTGGTGCTTCTAAATTTTCGGACGCAAAAGTACAAATTCCTTTCTATATTTTACTTTTTTTTCTACCTTGCGCTTTGATACGAACAATACCTCGATAGGTTGAGGTGGTAAATGTAAATATTGGATATATGAGAAAGATTTGTTGTGTTTTGGTGTTGATGTTGCTTTTTACAGCAACAGTTTTTGCTGGTGAAGGTGTGTTGGAGAGGTTGCGTATGATTCCGCAAATCTCCGATATCAAGGAGTTGAAGATTGATGAATTTAACGAGTATTATCAATTCTGTTTTGAGCAGCCGATAGACCATACAAACCCGTCGAAAGGAACTTTTAAACAACGGGTGTTATTGGGACACAGGGATTATAATGCACCGGTGATTGTTGAATTGGAAGGATATTATCTTTATACTCCGGAAGCTGGCGAGTTGACAAGGCTTTTTAAGGGAAATCAGTTGACCATTGAACATCGTTTTTTTGATGGCAGCGTGCCCGAAGGAAATATTCCATGGGATTGTCTGACAATTAAGCAGGCTGCTGATGATCAGCATGCAATTATTCAAGCGATAAAAAAGCAGATATATCCTTCTGTCAAGTGGGTGTCTACGGGTATAAGCAAAGGAGGACAGACTACGATTTTCCACCGTTATTTTTATCCTGCAGATGTAGATGTGAGTGTTCCGTATGTGGCTCCGTTGAATTTGGAATATGTAGATCCTCGTCTTGAGAAGTTTCTGGATAGATTGGGTAATGGTAAAGGTAATTTTAATACCATGTTTGCAGGAGAAGATGTGAATGCTGCACATTGGACTGTGCGTGATTTTCAGTTGTTGTGTTTCAAAAATCAGGATAAATTGGCGGGTATGCTGGATTCATTGGCTCAGGCAAGGCATTATACCTATCAAGCTGTTGGCGGAGTGAAACGAGCTTTGCAGTTGATAATTTTAGAGTATCCGTTTGCTTTTTGGCAATGGGGACATAATCCGGCAGATATTCCGGAGGAAGAATCTTCTGAATGGAGTGAGATATTTGATTATTTGGTGCGTATTTCTTCTCCGGATTTCTTTGAGGACAAGTATATGGAGCGTATGCGTCCGTTTTTTTATGCAGCTTTGACTGAAACGGGAATGTATGAGTATAATATAAAACCATTCAAAAAGTATATGCCTGATGAGAAGGATAATATTGATTTCTCTTTTGCAATGCCTGCCGGGGTAGAGCAGAAAGCATTCAATGAAGCCCAGATGAAGGCTATTAATAAATGGTTGCAGACCGATGCAGAAAAAATATTGTTTGTATATGGAGGAAGCGATCCATGGTATGCGACCGGCGTTGATTTAAAAAACAATTGGAAATGTCGCAAATATGTACGCGGAGACATGAGTCATACATGTCGTATCAAGGATTTTGATCCGGTATCAAAAGAAGATTTAATCGATACATTAAAAGAATGGCTGGAGGAGTAACCAGCCATTCTTTTTATTTATGAATAAGTTCGTCTAAAATAATACTTGTAGCTCCCAATTGGCTTTTGACATACGCAAGAGCTTTTTCTCCGGCGGTTTGGGTGATTGTCGGATTGCTGATAAGAGAGTCCAGCAATTCTTTTAATTCTGTGCCGTTGTTGATGGAAAAACCTCCACCTTCTTTGATGAGGGTAACGGCTTCATTGAATTTATGATATTTGGGACCGAATATCACAGGAATACCATAAACGGCAGCTTCCAATGTGTTATGTATGCCGACACCGAAGCCTCCTCCAATATAGGAAATATTGCCATAGCGGTAAACGGATGATAACAGTCCGATGCAGTCAATAATCAGTACGTCGTATTCGGATATATCTGTTGGTGCCTGTGTGTATCGGGCTATTTTTTTCTGGCATTTTTCCATGATGGCTTTGATATGGCTTTCTCCGATTTCGTGTGGAGCAAGTATCCATTTATACTCTCCTGAATAATGGTTGATATAATCCATCAAAATATCCTCATCCGGTGGCCAGGTGCTTCCGCATACCATAGAGGGATGCCCGTTGCAAAACAAACGCACTGTTTCAATGTCTTTGGCTGCATCTGCAATTTGTTTTACCCGGTCGAAGCGGGTATCTCCGGTTAGATGTGTACGTGTGATACCGATATTTTTTAAAAGTTCAACCGATTGACCGTCTTGCACAAAGAGCCGGTCAAAAAAGGTCAGCATTTTGCGATGAAGTCCTCCCCAGTTCTTGAAAAACGGTTGTTCCGGACGGAAAATAGCTGAAATCAGATATACCGGGATGTGGTTGCGGTGAAGCTCATTCAGATAGTTGTACCAGAATTCGTATTTGACAAAAACTGCTGCATCCGGTCGGAATGTTTTGATAAATCGGGCGGCATTGCCGGGAGTATCACCGGGAAGATAGTAAATATAGTCTGCACCAGTGTAGTTTTTGCGGATTTCATAGCCTGATGGAGAAAAGAAAGTCAGTAAAATTTTAGTGTTCGGCTCTTTTTCTCGTAAGCGTTCCATGACAGGACGTCCCTGTTCAAATTCACCTAAGGATGCTGCATGAAACCATACCAAGCGGTCTTTCCCGCGTTTGAATTCCTTGATTTGTTTTCGGGTTTGTTTGCGTCCTTTTGACAGCAAGGATGCTTTTTCGTTGAATGGGGCTGCCAATTTGATACCCAATCCGTATGCCCGTATGCCGATGTTATATAGAAATGCCATACTAATTAGATTAGGTTGCAAAAGTACTATATTAATTTTCAAATATCCAAATAATACTGTACCTTTGCGCCGTCATTGTGGAAAGATTTGGCTGATTGCAACCACAGAAAAAAATTGCTAAAAT
>CAJJNP010000021.1 GCA_905193145.1 uncultured Odoribacter sp.
AAGGTGTGTGGTTGGCGTCAGTGGTCGGTCGCTTTTCAGCTGAACGCGGCCAGCCAATGACAACGGACGGTCAAACCACGTGTACATGATGGGACCTCCATATACCTCTGTATTCAGTTTTAGGTATTTCCCTTCCACCAACATTTCTGCGTTGGGTTTGATTTTGAAAGTAGGAGAGTCGCTGTGTGCACAAATCAATTTAAATCCTTCTTCTGCAATATTGCCGTTTCCGGGAATAAAGGCATATAAGGATGAGTGGTTTTTGGTTACAAAATATTTTCCGCCATGCTCGATGTGCCATGCCTCGCCGGAAAACAGTTGTTTGAATCCGTTAGCCTGCAGGCGTTGTTTGATATTTTGTACGGCATGAAAGCTTGTCGGGCTTTCATAGATAAAATCCAATAAATCCAATGCTGCTTGTTTTTCCATGTTATATTAATTTTTATATGGTTTCTATGGCAAAGTTAAGAAAATACTCGTTAAAACTTTATCGTTTGTCCGTTAATCTTTCATCGTCCTTTGCCTTGCTTTGTGTTACCAGGTAAACACCGCTGAACACCATAAGGGCTGCCAACGGTTTGTCCCAGGTGAAAATGTCCTGCCCGATAAAAATGGCAATAGCTGATGCGACAATGGGTTGGACATTGTTGTACATACTGGCTGTTGTTGGTCGTATGCGTTTTAATGCCATGGGGACGAGTATATAGGCCACGCCTGTGGCTATCATGACAACGTATGCCAGACGCCACCAGATGTGCCATCCTGCCTCTGTCGAGAACATACGGGCTTCCGGCAATTCGCGTATACCAAGGGGGATTGCAATGATGGCTGCAAAAAGAAACATCCATTTCATGAGGGTGACGGGGCTGTATCGTTGTGATATCGGACGTGTGATGACCAGGTAGATGGCATATGTTACTACATTTACTACACATAACAAGTTGCCGATGAGGCTTCCTTTACCGGTCTGTCCATGTGAGGAGCATAGTATAATCAATAAGGCTCCTGATGCCCCGAGGGTGACGCCGATGGCTTTTTTCCAGCTGATAGGTTCCTTGAGTACAAGAGCAGCCAGCAGCATAACGGCAATAGGGGTCATGGCTGCAATGATGGAGATGTTTACGGGCGAGGTGAAACGTAGCGCATTGGCAAAGGATAGTTGAGCCCCGATAAGTCCGAATACTCCTCCCCAGAATAAAATGAATAAATCTTTCTTTGTCACGCGTTCTTGCACCGTGAAAAGACTGATTCCCCAAAAAACAAGGGCTGCAAATACCATACGTATGGAAGTCAGCCCATACGGACTAATCCATTCGGGAACGATGGTTTTGGCAATGGGGGTGTTGAATCCGAAAATAAGGTTGGTTGTTAAAATAGCGAGATGTCCGCCCCATTTCTCTTTTGTCATATAATATAAAATATGTCTGTTTGTTTATTTCTGATTGTATGGCAAAAGTACAAATAATTGTCGGTATTTGTTGTTTTCATCAAGCGATACGATGTTTTTATAATGTCTTGATTCCGTCCCGAAAAGTCGGATATTTCAAATCAGACAACATTTTTGTAATGGGGTAATTTTATTCTCTTTTAGGAGGAATTGCATAGCAGGTATTAATATGCCCATAGATGGACATCCCTGGAGTTAGATGTTGTATGACAATTTTTCCCTCAGATACTTCGATTAGTTTGTATCTGAATGTGTATATAACGGATGGAGTATGGCTTGTATTTAGAATCATATATTGCCCTTTTGTTGCTTTTCCAATTTTTTCAGGCTTAAATACTTCATCCAATGTATCGCTCAAATAGTATGTAGCAGTATATATCTCCAAGTCACCTTCTTCAGTTATTGTAGAGTCTATTTGTTGTGTTTTGGTAAAGGTGAAAAAAGAGGTTTCTTTATCATCTTTATCATAAATATCAGGATACCATTTTTTGCTCATCAGAATTTCTTGCATGTTTTTTGTGCTTTGGGAAAATAAATTAATAACAAAGATGTTTGTTAAAATCAGTACGATAGAAAAGAATTTAGCTTTCATATTAGTTATGTTTTCTTTAAGCGGCACGATATTTTTATAGTGGATAGCATTAAGGTTTTAATACGCTGCGGAGTCATCTATCTTTTGTTACTTTTCCCAGCGAATAAATCCCCTGAGCCTGTGCGGCAGTAAAGTACATTACTGATAAAATTACAAATAATATTTTCATGATTATGGACAGTTATGTTTGAAGAAGAATGGAGAAAATGCAAAGCCAAATACTTTTTTTTGTTCTTCGGCTGTTGGTTTTCTCTCATCTTTATTCCACCATAGAAAACCTTCGGTATCAACTTTCATTTTTATGAAATCTTGATAGATTGCATACAACTTTTCATCGGTAAACACGTGACTAATATCTTCATTGAAAATGAATTTAGCATATAAAATATTTCCAGAGTAATTAAAGTGAAAGAGAATTTTTGCTTTTATAGTCTTATTTTCTTTATCCATTAATAGCCTTATTTCTTCAATAGTCAGATGTTTCTTTAGGACCTGCTCAATGAATTGAGTAGTAAATCCGGTCCAGTTTCTGGTAGAATAGTCTTTATTTAAATATTCTACTTTTGTCAAAATCATACCTGGTCGTTTATCTGTCGGAATGGCAAATAAAGGAGCAGCAATAATAGATTTACTACTACTGATTGAGTATTCAAAATATTTTTCTTTCCATTCTGTTTGTATAGAATCCTGATTTCCGATGGCAGAAAAGGTAATTAGAATTAAAATGATAGATATGAGCAGTTGTTTCATGACAAATGTTTTTATGTGTTATTTGTTTTTTCATCAAACGGCGCGATGTTTTTATAATCGATAGCATCCAAATATTTTATGTTTTTAAATAGGGAAAAATCTTTACAGGGGATTAATTCCATTACTTCCTTCAACCGTTTTTCCAGTTCATATAGCCTGTCAGGGGACATGTACATCATAACAGGATCTGTTTTTCTGAATTTAAAAATGATTTCTTTTGGTTTCCCAGAAGTATTGGCTGTGATATTAAATAACAGAAAATATGTACCTTTTATTTCTTTTAATTTCTTCCATTCCTCCTGAGTTAGGACTTCTTTGAATATGGTTAGCAGATCTTCCTGTGAATTTTTGAGATGGGATGGTAAAAAATCATCATCATAAATCTTCCCATCTTTATAATACATGACATCGGTGGTATCTGTATTATGAACATTGCTTACACTAACAACTAGTTTCATGCTTTCGTTGCAGTAATAAGAAGCGGAATCACCTTTTGTTACTTTTCCCGGCGAATAAATCCCCTGAGCCTGTGTGGCAGTAATGTACATTACCGATAAAATTACAAATAATATTTTCATGATTATGGACAGTTATTTTTAAAGAAGAATGGCAAACTAACAGAGCCGAATGCTTTCTTCTGTTCTTCGGTTGTTGGTTTTTTACCTTTAAGCCACCATAGAAAACCTTCGGTATCAACTTTCATTTTCATGAAATCCTGATAGATTGCATATAGCTTCTCATCTGTGAATATGTGGTTTACATCTTTTCTCCACAAAAACCAGGCATATAATATCTCTCCTGAATAACTGAATTCGAAACATATCTCAGCTTTTGCTCTATAGCTTTTAGAGTCGTTTAATAGTCTTATTTCTTCAATGGTTAAATGTTTCTTTAATGCCTGTTCAATGAATTGTGTTGTAAATTCAGTCCACTCTCTTGTAGAGTAGTCCTTGTTACAAAATTCTACTTTTGTATAGAGCATATCCGGACGCTCGTGGGTAGAAGCGGAGAATAAAGGAAAAGCTGCGATAAGTCGCTTGGAAGTAGAATATTTAAAATATTTTCCTTTCCATTCTGTTTGAGTGGAATCCTGATTTCCGAAGGCAGAAAAGGTAATCAGAATTAAAATGATAGATATGAGCAGTTGTTTCATGACAAATGGTTTTTATGTGTCATTAGTTTTTTTCATCAAACGGTGCAATGTTTTTATAGCGGATAGAGTCAAAGTACTTTATCTTCTTGAATTGTGAAAAGTATGCACGAGGGTGCAGTTCCAATACCTTCTTCAACCGTTTTTCCAGTTCATACAGCCTGTCGGGAGGCATGTGCGTCATGACGGGGTCTGTCTCTCTGAATTTAAAAATGATTTCTTCCGCTTTCCCTGAAGTGTTTGCCGTAATTTCTATTAATAGAAGAAACGAATTTTTTCCCTTTAGCTTTTCCCATTCCTCCTGGGTTAGGAAATCCTTGAATACGGACAGTAGGTTTTCCTGCGAGTGTTTAAGGGGGACGGCAAAGTTCTCATCATCAAACTCCCTTCCGTCTTTGTAGTACATGATATGACTTGTGTCCACATTCAGGATGTTCCCGACTTCAAGGAAAATGCTCAAATTCTTCTTGCAGTAATAAGAAGCGGAATCACCTTTTGTTACTTTTCCCGGCGAATAAATCCCCTGAGCCTGTGTGGCAGTAATGTACATTACTGATAAAATTACAAATAATATTTTCATGATTATGAATTGTAGTTTCATGAACAGAATAATTGATGCCTACAACAAATCTATGAAAACAGAATGACAAAACCAATATTTTATATAAATTTGATAAAATATTTTTTTAATACAATATGTGTCGTAATTTATTGCCTCAAATTCAAGGCAGAAACTGTATGTATAATTTTTTTCGTTTGTGTATTTTATGTATTTTTGCATACCGAAAAGTATAAACCATGGCGGATTTAAGAGATGAAATAGTAAATAAGTCCTTTTTTCAATTTTTGAACAAGGGGTATGGTGCCTGTTCGTTGAAGGATTTGGAAGCGGCAACAGGGCTGACAAAGGGGGCTTTTTATTACTATTTTCGCAATAAGGAAGAGATTTTAAAAGCGGGTATTGAAAAATATCTTTCAGTGAGCAGCGAGATGAGTGAGGAGGAGTTTTTGAAAATAAGTTCGTTGAGGGAGTACATTCTTGTCCTGGTGGATAGAAAGGAGAGAAATGCTGAGCGATGGCAGGAGCTGTTCGAGTTTTTTATCATAGAAGTGGCTTTCTTTCAATTAATTTTGGAGGTTGAAAATCTTTTTCCGGTATTTCGTCATAGTATTGATAAGCTATCACGTTTGAGGTTGGGACGTTGGGAGTTTATGATTTTGAAAGCCAAACAGACTGGTGAAATCAAGGCGGAATTGGATACATCTGTGTTGGCAAGAAATTTGATGTCGGTGTCTACCAGTATGGTGAATATTGATTTGAGTACTGAAAATATGAGGATTGCATTCTCGGATATGCGGATGCAGTTTGAGCAATATTATTTATTGATAAAGAAATGACCAATACAAGGCAGCAGATAATAGAGACGGCTTTTCTCCTTTTCTTGAAAAAGGGGTTTAAGGCTGCACGTTTGAGTGATATTGAGAGAGCTGCCAAGATAACTCGCGGTACTTTTTATTACCATTTTTCCGGTAAGGAAGAGGTTTTGAAAGAAGGATTGCGTGCTTATTATGCCTTGCTGGATGCCAAACGTACCGAGGAATTCGGACGTATTTCAACATTAAGGGAATATGTTGATTTGACGATTCGAAAGCTGATGGATATAGATAATTATACAGCTAGGGAATTCAGTAGCGAGATTCCTGAGATTTTGTGTCTTTCATTGATTGTGGAGGTGATAGCCGTGTATCCGGAATTAAAGCAGGTGGTGGCTGAATCAAAGATGCTGCGTTTGTCAAAATTGGAACAGTTGATTTTAAATGCAAAGCTGGCTGGAGAGTTGAGACCGGAGATTGAAACTTCGGTTTTGGCGAAGAATTTATTGAATATAGGTGCTGGAGTGTTGAATTATTTGATTATGCATCAAGATGTTTCGTATGCATTGTCATCTGTGAGGTTGCAATATGAGCAATTGTATCTTTTGGCTTCTAAAACGGAGGAATAGGTGCAATTGATTTTTTTGAATATCAACATACCGAAAAGTATAAAAAATTACGGTGTGGATGTACTTTTGGCATATTTGTTGTAGATTTTAATAATTTGTATAGAGAATTCAATAATTTAGTGCAATATGGTATTTCGAAATTTTTTGGTAGTGCTGGGTGTAATTGTGTGTTTCTCAGCTTGCCGTTCGTCGGAAACGGACAAAAAGAGTGTGGTCATGGTAAAGACGGAAGTGGTGAAGCCGTATCGTTCGGAGTTGAAAATAACTTATCCGGGACGTATTCGTGCGGCAGAAGATGTGGATTTGTCTTTTCGGGTGGCAGGTCCTATTGTTAGAATACCCGTTGATGCGGGTGGTTTTGTCAAGAAGGGGGCTTTGGTCGCTGAAATTGATCCGCGCGATTATGCATTGCAATTAAGTGCTACGGAGGCAGAGTATAAGCAAATCAAAAGCGAGGCGGAGAGGGTTATTGAATTGTACAATCGTAAAAGTGTTCCGGTGAATGATTACGATAAGGCTGTTTCCGGATTACAACAGATTTCTGCTAAATATTCATCACATCAGAATGCATTGAAAGATACTCGTTTGTTGGCTCCTTTTGATGGTTATGTCCAAAAGAAGTATTTTGAAGTCGGAGAAACGGTTGGTGCCGGTATGCCAGTGTTGTCTATGATTAATACTCAATACTTTGAGGTGGTGATTGATATTCCTTCCAGTGATTATGTACGCCAGCATTCTTTCCGTGATTTTTCATGCGTCGCGGATGTGTATCCGGGTAAAACCTTTCCGTTGGAGCTGATGGATGTGACCAAGAAAGCTAATCTGAACCAATTGTATGGTATGCGTTTGCGCTTGAAACCGGAGACCGGATATAATCTGGCTGCGGGGATGAGTGTGAATGTTACGATAGATTATGATCCGGGTGAGCAGTCGATGACTGAAATACCTTTGAGTGCTTTGGTGGAAAAGGATGGAAAAGCTTCTGTCTGGGTGTATTTGCCTTCTGAAAAACGAGTAAAGAGTCGTGACGTGAAAGTTCGTCAAATTTTGAAAGACGGTAGTGTGGTATTGGATGCAGGTCTGGAGAAAGGAGAGATTGTCGTAAGCGCCGGAGTGCATAAACTGAAAGAGGGTATGCAGGTGGAGTTGTTGAAATCTGTTAGCAAAACCAATGTGGGTGGATTGCTTTAAAAGGAAAGGAGACTGTGTATTATGAATCTTTCTGAATATGCACTGAATAATCGGGCACTGATAAAATTTTTAATATTGGTGTTGGTGATTGGAGGTATCTTTTCATTTGTCTCAATGAGCAAATTGGAAGATCCTGAAATCAAGGTGAAACAAGCTTTGGTGGTGACGGTTTATCCGGGAGCCTCTGCGCATAAGGTTGAGTTGGAGGTGACGGATGTGTTGGAAAAGGAAATCCGTGCAATGGGGGATATTGCGAGTGTGGAATCAAAATCCATGAACGATTTGTCTATAATCACTGTAGAGTTGGAAACAACTGTTCCCCCAACAGAATTGGAGCAAAAGTGGGATATTTTGAGAAGACGTGTAGAGAATGCTTCTTTGCAGTTTCCTGACGGATGTCAGGCTCCGGTGGTGAAAGATGATTTCGGTGATGTATATGGTATGTTTTATGCCATGACAACGGATGGTGTGTCGGATGAGGAGATGGTGGAGTATGCTAATTTGGTGAAACGGGAATTGCAGGATATTGAAGGAGTGAGAAGGGTGGATATTTATGGGGATAGGAAACCTTGTATCAATATTGATATCATTCAGGATAAAATGGCTAATCTGGGAGTGCATCCGGCAGAGGTATTGGCTACTCTGAATAGTCAGAATAAGACAGTATATTCCGGATATTTTAAAACTGGAAATAAGCGTTTGCGGGTGGGGGTGGATGATAGTTATGAATCAATCAGCGATATTGAGAATCTGATTATACAGGGGCATGAAGACGATCAGTTGCGTTTGGGGAATGTAGCCCGTATCAGTAGAGGATATCAAGATCCTTCCCGTAATGAAATGAGGTTTGATGGTTCGCGTGCCTTGGGTATATCCATTTCTATGGAAACCGGTGGTAATATTATTACATTGGGAAAGAAAGTGGATGCAGAATTGGCGCAATTGAAGTCATCACGAATTCCTGTCGGCATTGATTTTGAAAAGGTGTTTTTCCAACCAGAACGAGTGAATGAGGCGATCAGTACGTTTATGATTAACTTGGTGGAGTCTGTGTTGGTCGTGATTCTTGTATTGATGTTGACGATGGGATTCCGGAGCGGTGTGATTATCGGTAGTGGATTGGTTATTATAGTATTGGGCTCGTTTGTGGTGTTATATTTGTTGGATGGCACTTTGCAACGAGTATCGTTGGCTTCGTTGATTGTGGCTATGGGGATGTTGGTGGATAATGCTATTGTCATTGTAGATGGTATATTGGTGGATTTAAAGCGGGGAGTACGGAAACCGGAAGCTCTGACGAATATAGGAAAGAAAACAGCAATGCCGCTGTTGGGAGCAACGTTGATAGCGATATTGGCTTTTTTCCCGATATTTATGTCTCCGGATACCGTGGGTGAGTATGTCCGGGATTTGTTTATTGTGTTGGCTGTTTCTCTATTGCTCAGTTGGGTATTGGCATTGACCCAAATACCGATGCATGCAGATCGCTATTTGAAGGTGAAAGAGACGAATGTGACAGAAGGAGATGTCTATAATGGTCGCTTGTATCAATGGTTTAGAGGTTTTTTATCGTATATGCTTTACCATAAGAAGTTGGCAGTCGGCGTTGTGGTATTATTGTTGGGGCTGAGTATGTGGGGTTTTAAATATATACCGCAGGGTTTTTTCCCTGATTTAAGTTATACACAGCTCTACATTGAGTATAAATTGCCGGAAGGTGTTACGTTGGAGGCGGTGAAAGAAGATATCGGAAGCATTGAAGATTATTTGATGACAAGAGAGGATGTTACGCATGTGACTTCCAGTTTTGGAGGTACACCTTCCCGTTATAATTTGGTGCGTTCAATTGCTTTGCCTGCCATGTCTTATGGAGAGTTGATTGTTGATTTTACAGATGCGGATGCTTTGAAGGCAGCTATTCCCGGTTTGCAACAGTATTTGACAGATAATTATCCGAATGCTTATGTGCGGATAAAGCGATATAATTTGATGTATGAGGATTTTCCGGTAGAACTGATGTTTATGGGGCCGGATCCGGCAGTGTTGAAGGAGTTGTCTGCCAAGGCTGAACAGATTATGGAGGATGAGCCGACAGCTAATTTGGTGACTAATAATTGGGAACCGGAAATGCCTGTTTTGATGGTGGATTATTATCAGCCTATTGCCAGGAAGGCCGGATTGACGCGTTCGGATGTCGGATTGTCTTTGATGGCGGCTACTGACGGGCTGCCGGTCGGTTCTTATTATGAGGGAACGACTTCTATGCCGATTTATATTAAGAGTGTGGATAATAAAGGAGAGCAGTTGGGAGGTTTGGATAATACTCCGGTGTGGAGTGTATTGCCTTCTTTGGGAGGATTGAATGCAGAAACAATTAAAGGTTTATTGTTGGGGACAATAAAGAAGGAGGATTTGCTTTCGTCGGCAGTGGGGTCAACTCCGGTGACGCAGGCAACACGGGGGATTAAATTGGAATGGGAGGATCCTGTTGTATGGCGGTATAACGGGCAGAGGGCGATCAAGGCTCGTTGCAACAATGTTCCCGGTTATACAGCAGAGAGTGTGCGCAAGAATCTGATGCCTTTGATTGATACAATAACATTGCCGGAGGGCTATTCTAAGCAATGGCTGGGAGAACATAAGGCAAGTAGTGAAGCAATGCGTTATTTGTTTAAGAATGTGCCTTGGGCTATCGTATTGATGATTGTTATTTTGATATCTTTATTTAAAGATTTCAAGAAACCTGCCATCATTTTCTTTTGTCTGCCATTGGCTGCTATCGGTATTGTTGCAGGAATGCTTGTCAGTGGAAAAGATTTCGGGTTTGTTGCGATTGTCGGAGCTTTGGGTTTGATAGGAATGATGATTAAAAATGGTGTGGTTTTGCTGGATGAGATTTCTTTGCAAGTGGAAAACGGTAAAGATCAGTTGACTGCATTGCTTGATTCGTCTTCTTCGCGTTTCCGTCCGGTGATGATGGCTTCTTTGACTACAATTTTGGGAATGTTGCCATTGTTGACAGATGATTTGTTTGGTTCGTTGGCTGTGACTATTATGGGAGGATTGTTGGTCGGGACAGTGATTACTTTGGTATTTATTCCTGTTTTGTATGCATTGTTTTATCCGAGCGGGAAGGGTGGAAAACATAGATCTGATAATGATAAATAAAAGACTGTCATGAGGAAATTATTGATAATTGTAGCCGTATTATTGAGTGTTTCGCAGAGTGAATGCTTTGCTCAAGAGATAGTATTGAATCTGCAGAAGTGTAGAGAAATGGCTGTTGAGAATAGTAAAAAGATGCAAGTGGCAGCCGAGCAGCAGAAAAAGGCGGGATATGATTGGAAATCTTATAGAGCGAACTTTTTGCCTAAAATTTCAGGCTCTGGTTTGTATGCCTATATGCATAAAAAAATGAATTATAAGATAGATGGAGGGTATTTGCCCGTATATCAGTCTAGTGATGTAGGGCAGGCAATACCATTGAACAGTATGCAGTTAGGGCCTGACGGAAAGCCTGTCATGGGGGCTGACGGTTTGCCATTGTTTAAGCAATATGCTTTCTTGCCGGATATTGAATTGGCTTTGGGATTGCGGAATGTTTATTCTGTAGGGGTGATGTTGGAGCAACCTGTTTATATGGGGGGAAAAGTGAGATCTGCTTTTAAGATGGCATCTATTGGAAAGGAAATGGCAGAGTTGAATGTGCATTCTAGCAGAGCGCAGGTTCTTACGGAATCTGATGAGGCATATTGGCAATATGTGAGGGTGAAAGAGCAATTGAAATCGGCTGAAAAATATCTGGAAGTGGTGAGTGAACTGGTAAAAAATGTGACAGATGCCATTGAAACCGGAATGGCTTCCCAGAATGATTTGCTGAAAGCCCAAGTGAAACAGAATGAGGCCGAGTTGTTGGTAAGTAAGGCTAATAATGGTGTGGCATTGTCAAGAATGAATCTATGTCGTGTGATTGGAGTGGATTTGTATAGCCAGGTTGATGTGAATGATTCATTATGTGCAGAGTCTACCTTGAATTTGCTGGATATGGGAAATGATATAACAGCCCGACCTGAATATAATCTGTTAGAGAAGCAAGTTGAATTAAAATCAAAAGAGGTTGCATTGACTCGTGCGGATTTTTTACCACAATTGGGAGTATCTGCTTCTTATGCTTATGGTGATGGTATTTCTCTGAATGGGGAGTCGGATGGGGTTGCTTCTTTTGCTGCTGTTGCTTCTTTGAAAATACCGATATACCACTGGGGCGAGGGGCGCAACAAAGTGAAAGCGGTGAAAGCAGAGCAAGAAATGGCCCGATTACAACAAGAGGAGTTGTCACAGATGATGCAATTGGAGGTGGCTAAAACTCGTTTTAATGTCGAGGATGCTGCTGCCCGTGTAAAAATGACAGAAAAATCTTTGAGTCAGGCAGAGGAAAATCTACAAGTGAGCAGAAACCGTTACGAAGTAGGAATGGAAACCATTACTAATTATATGGAAGCGCAAGCTCAGTGGCAAAAAGCCTGGAGCGATGCTATTGATGCAAGAGCGGAATTGCGCTTGAGTGAAACTTATTATCTGAAAGCAACGGGAAAGTTGCAATAAAACCGGTTTTAGATTTAGTTGAAAAGAGGTGCCTTGTTAAGGTGCCTCTTTTATTTTGTCTTTATGCTTCTTGGTGTTGAAACATTTATGCTGATAGGACGTAAGAAGCAGTTAAAAAACAAAGGCATAGACTAAATTTAATAAATATGGGAAATGGTATCAGTTTGAGCAAGTGCATATTGTTTATCGGGGTGGGTTGTTTGGGTTTGACTATGCTTGCTTGCAAGTCGGAGTTGAAGTCTTCGAATTCGTATCAATTGGTGAAAACATGTAAGGTTGAGGAGTGGGAAGGGGCATTGTCGGTTAATTATCCGGGCCGAATAAAAGCTGCAGAGGAAGTAAAGCTCTCTTTTCGGGTGGCAGGTCCTTTGAAAAAGGTATATGTAGGAGAAGGGGAGCGGGTGCGTAAAGGGCAGTTGCTGGCGGAAATAGATCCAAGAGATTATCGATTACAATATGAATCGACGCAGGCTGAATATAACCAAGTTGTGGGTGAAACCAATCGTATAATAGAATTATATAAACGGGGGAGTGTATCTGTTAATGAATATGATAAGGCTGTTGCTGCAAAAGAGCGTATCACATCTTTGTATCATGCTCATCGGAATGCATTGAATGATACAAAATTATATGCACCTTTTGACGGATATATCCAGAATAAATATTTTGTTGCTCCGGAAATAGTCAGCCAAGGCTTACCTGTTTTGGCAATGTTGGATGATCAATATTTTGAGGTAAATGTGGATATTCCAGCAACAGATTATGTAAGGAAAGAAGATTTTGAACACTCTTATATTGTTGTGGATGCATTCCCAGATGTGGTGTTGCCTTTGGAGTTGGTCGATGTTGTAAAGGGTGCTAATTATAATCAGTTGTTTAAAGTACGCTTTCATTTGAAAAGGAGTGCATTGCCTGGTATTGCAGCGGGAATGAGCGCTTTAGTTACAATAGATTTTGCTAAGGACAGTAATAAACATTGGATGGTCCCGATTTCAGCATTGTTTACCGAAAAAGGACATACTTATGTTTGGATTTATAGAGAGCAGGACAGTACGGTATTAAAAAAAGAGGTTGAAATAGAACGTTTTGATAAATCGGGGCAAGTGTGGGTAAATGGTGATCTTGAAAGAGGAGAAGTGATTGTTTCTGCCGGAGTGAACGATTTGAAAGAGGGGCAAAAAGTGAAGCAGCTGAATCCTGTGTCTGCTTCAAATATAGGTGGTTTATTATAAAATAATGGCTTATGAATTTTACGGAACTTGCATTAAAAAATAGAGCACTGGTTTATTTCTTTGTTTTTGTTCTAGTTGTCGGTGGAATTTTTTCTTTTTTTTCAATGAGTAAGTTAGAAGACCCGGCAGTTACTGTTAAGCAGGCATTGGTTGTTACAGCATTCCCGGGAGCATCTTCTTGGCAAGTGGAACTTGAAGTGACAGATTTGTTGGAGAAGTCTATTCGTTCTATGGGTAATTTGGATCATGTGGAATCCCGCTCATTGGATGATGTGTCTTATATTTTGGTGGAATTAAGTAGTACAGTTCCTGCCTCTGAGTTGCAGCAGAATTGGGATATTTTGAGGTGGAAAGTAGAGAATGTGCAGTCACAATTACCAGAGGGAGCACAATCGTCAATGGTATTTGATGATTTTGGAGATGTGTACGGAATGTTTTATGCGATGACTTTTAATGGTTATAATTATCAGGAGATGATGGATTATGCCCAATTGGTACGTCGGACAGTATTGGATATTGACGGGGTGAGTAGTGTTGTTATTTATGGGGAGCGACCCTCATGTGTCAATGTGAAAATTCGGGAGGATAAAATGGCTAATTTAGGAATATTGCCAGTAGATGTTGTGGCTACTTTGAAGGGGCAGAATGCGACTGTTTATTCTGGATATTATAATAGTGGAGAAAAGCGTGTTCGGGTAAATGTGGATGGACGTTTTGATAATTTAGAAAATATCAGGAATTTGTTGATTTGTGGTCATGAAAAAGACCATGTTCGTTTGGCGGATGTTGCAGATGTCGAAAAAGGTTATGTCGAACCTCAACGTCAAGGAGTCGTTTACGACTCATTACCAGCTCTTGCGATATCCATTGCAATGGAAAAGGGGGGTAATATTATTGAGCTTGGAGAAAAAATTGATGCAAAGTTGCAGGAGTTGCAGGAGACTATTATACCGGCTGGTATTGATTTTAAAAAAGTGTTTTTTCAGCCGACGCGTGTACAGAATGCTATCAATGTATTTATGGTAAATCTGATAGAGTCTGTTGCTATTGTCATTTTTGTTGTGATGTTAGCGATGGGGTTTCGTAGCGGTTACATTATTGGTATTGGGTTGGTTGTTGTTGTGTTGGGTTCTATCTTGATTCTTTATATGATGCACGGCACTTTACAGCGTGTGTCTTTGGCTTCGTTTATTGTTGCGATGGGGATGTTGGTTGATAATGCGATTGTTATTACCGATGGGATTATGGTGGATTTGAAACGAGGAATTCCTAAGCCGGCTGCTTTGGTGAATATCACTAAAAAAACGGCATGGGCTCTATTGGGTGCAACGACAATCGGTATTTTGACTTTTTTGCCTATTTATCTTTCTCCGGATACAACAGGAGAATATGTACGGGATTTGTTTATCGTTTTGGCAGTATCGCTTTGGCTAAGTTGGGTATTGGCATTGGCATATGTCCCAATTCAGGCTGATAGGGCATTTAAAATAGAGAAAGTTGTAGATGGGAAAGCAGGAAATGACCCTTTTGATGCTCCGATTTATCATAAATACCAGCGGTTGCTTGGTTTTTCTGTTCGTCATCGTTGGGCATTTGTCATCGCAACAGTTTTATTGCTATTAATCAGTGTTTATGGCTATCGGTTTATTCAACAGGGATTTTTTCCGGATTTAAGTTACAATCAGCTTTATATTGAATATAAAATGCCGGTAGGAACAAATCCTGAAGCTGTGAAGACTGATTTGGCTTCAATAGAAAAATATTTGTTGAACCGTCCAGAAGTGGAGATGGTGACAACAAGTATCGGAGGTACACCTTCTCGTTATAATTTGGTGAGGACGATTGCAGAACCGTCTTTGGCTTATGGAGAGCTAATTGTGAATTTTACTTCTCCTGAAACCTTAAAGGATAGTTTGCCAATACTACAATCCTATTTATCATCGCATTATCCACAGGCTTATGTGCGCATGAAACGTTATAATTTGATGTATATGGATTTTCCGGTTCAATTTATGATTTCAGGACCAGACCCGGAAGTATTGAGGGATTTGTGTGCGCAGGTAGAGTCGATTATGCAAGCAGATTCAACAACGATGTTAGTTACTAATAATTGGGGAGCACAGACACCGAGAATGGATGTTCGTTACCATCAGGCTGTGGCCCGTGACGTAAATATTTCTCGTGAGGATGTTGGTATGGCTTTGTTAGCCGGAACAGAGGGGTTGCCTATCGGTTCTTATTACGAAGGAGAGCATGTTTTACCGATTTGTCTTAAGTGTGTCGGTATGGATGGAGAACGTTTAGAATGTTTGAATAATATTCCCGTTTGGAGTTTGTTGCCATCTGTCAGTAATTTAAGTATGGAAACTATGAAAGAGTTATTGGCTGGAATGATTGATGAAAATCAAGTATTGCACAGAGTTGCAGGATCTGTTCCGCTGTGTCAAGCTACTTCTGGTATTGATATTAGATGGGAAACGCCAGTGGTGCGCCGGTATAATGGACAGCGTGCTATTGCTGCGCAGTGTAATAATGCGCCAGGATATACTTCAACGGACGTACGAAATAGTTTGTTGCCTAAGATTCACAAAATACATATACCTGCAGGTTATACAACAGAATGGCAAGGAGAATATTTGGCTAGTACACAATCACAGTCTTATTTGTTTCAGAATGTCCCGATAGCAGTTGTATTGGTTGTGGCTATTTTAATTGCTTTGTTTGGAGATTTCCGTAAGCCTTTGATGATAATATTGTGTTTGCCATTGGCTATAACAGGAGTTGTTGCCGGAATGTTGTTGGCAGGTAAAGAGTTTGGATTTGTAGCTATTGTAGGAGCATTAGGATTGGTAGGTATGATGATAAAGAATGGAGTTGTGCTTGTAGATGAGGTTGATGCTCAAATTCGGTCAGGTAAAGATCGTTTCCAGGCACTAATAGATGCATCGACTTCTCGTTTGCGTCCAGTGTTTTTGGCTGCAATGACTACTATTTTGGGAATGATTCCGTTAGTGAATGATGATATGTTTGGTGCTTTGGCTGTGACTATTATGGGAGGATTGTTTGTAGGAACAGTGATAACGTTGGTTATTTTACCGATTCTCTATTCTTTGTTTTATAATATTCGTTATCACCACTCAGCAATAGCTTCGACACAAAATGAGAATAAAAATATTTAATGGGGATAAAAATGAAAAAGATATTATTGTTGCTGTGTTTTTTGCCTATGTGCGTAGTAGCACAAGTGGATTTAAATTTACAGATGTGTAGAAATATGGCAATTCAAAGTAGTAAAACATTGGATATTGCAATTAGGGAACAAGAAAAATCTGTATATGAATCCAGAATGTATCGTGCTGATTTTTTTCCTCGTATTTCAGTAACTGGTGTTGGGTTTTATAATCAGAAAAAATATCATTATAAATTAAAAGGTGGATATTTGCCCTCTTTCAAGCCAGGAACTGATGGAAAGTTACAGCCGGATGTACTACTGAATCCTGAAACTCATAAGCCAATATTGGGGGCAGATGGTAAGCCTATCTTTAATAGTTATGCTTTTATGCCTGATATGGATTTGCAGTTGGGTATGCGCGGTGTCTATCATACAGGAATTCAGTTGGAGCAACCAATTTATATGGGGGGAAAGGTGCGTACAGCTCATGCAATGGCTAAAATCGGAGAGAACATAGCGGCTCAGAATGTACGTATGAGCAAGTCGGATGTGTTATTGGAAACAGATTGTGCTTATTGGCAGCTGATGAGGTTGGAGGAGCAGGTTATAGCGGTACGTAAGTATAAGGAAACCCTGGCCTCTTTAGTGAGAAATTTGCAGGATTCTGAAAAAGTAGGTATGATTACCTCGAATGATGTATTGAAAGCTCAAGTACGTTATAATGAAGCTGATTTGCTTTTGCAGAAAGTGGAACATGGTAGGGTGTTGGCTCAGATGAATCTTTGTCGTCTGATAGGTCTGGATTTAGAAACTGAATTACATTTGCAGGATTCATTAACAGCAGAGGTGTCGTTGGCTGTTTGGTCTCTGGATAGTGCGATATCGCAGCGTCCGGATTATAATATTTTACTTTTTGAATTTAATATGAAGGAGAAGAAGGTCGCTTTAAGTCGGTCTGATTTTTTGCCACAATTGGGTATTACTGCTGGGTATGGTTATGGTGGAGGAGTGAAATTGAATGGAAGAGATGCTGCCGGTGCTGGTTTTTCAGCTTTGGCTGCAGTGAAAATTCCTGTATTTCATTGGGGAGAAGGACGCAATAAAATACGTTCTGCTCGCATGGACGAAGAAATTAGCCGTTTGAACTTGGAAAAATATGCGGATTTGATGCATTTGGAAATAAGCTCCGATAAATATGCATTACAGGATTCTCAGACTCGAGTTAGATTAGCAAAAAGTGCTTTGGTGCAAGCAGAGGAGAATTTAAAAATGAGTACAGATCAATATCAGGTAGGAATGGAAACTTTGACATCTCTATTGGAAGCGCAAGCTCAATGGCAAGAAGCATGGAGCCAATGGATTGATGCAAAAGCAGAACTACATCTTTATGAGTCGACTTATCTGAAGTCAATCGGAAAATTGGAATAGATATAAGAAAAACTGCTCCTATGGGAGCAGTTTTCACAAGTTTGCGGTATAGTATAAGTAGTATTGGTTATTTCTTTTTTTATGAAATCTTTTGTAGTTAAATCGTTTCGGTAACGATTACGGATGCAAATCTATAAAAGTTTTTAAGACATTAAAACGTTTTCGGGAAAATTAATTTGTTAAATTTTAAACCGAATTAATATGTATAAAGGGAAGAGGATAATTATGAGGTGTTTATGGATAAAAATTCCCACAATAAAATGTGGAATTTTTCCCCATATGGTGAATTTATTTTCTACATTGTAGAAAATGTCTACATCATTAGGGAATAGGGCTTTTGTTTGGAATATCGTTGTTAGTCAATGTGTTATTTGTGTAATTGTGTGAGGATGGCTATTTTGGCATGGTTTTTTCCTATGTAAATTATAAAAACAGGAAAGCATATTTAAAATAATAGATGTCATGAAAAATATAGGAAAAAGCGCATTGATAGTAGCAGTTATTGGAGCAATTACTTTTTCTGCATATACAATTAATATTGTTTCTACTTCAGAATCTAAGGTTAAAGGTTTAGAGATGAAAAAAAATCAACAGGATACGTTGGAACCAGCGGGAGTGGTGCCTTTTGTTCTGGGATGTGAAACTTATGAACCGATAGGTGTAAGTGAATTGCCGCAGGAAATACGCTCAGAAGTTGCATCAAGGTATGTGGCATATGCTGTTAGTAAAGTATATAGAGATCATGAAGATTCTTATAAAATTGTTTTGCGCAATAAACACTCTAAAATGGTTGCATTTTATAGCGCTGATGGCGAATATTTAAAGCAAGAAATAGTGAAACCTGTGCAAGTGGTTGCATTAAATTAAGTACCATTCATTTCAGTCGGCTTCCGGGGTGTTATGCTTCGGAAGTTTTTTTGTTTTGTCTATTTGTTTTGCTGATTGCGAATGTATCATTACATTTGCAAACTCAATGGTGAAGATATTGAGCACTAGATTGCTTACATTATTTTGAAAGGGAATCAGGTGAAAATCCTGAACAGATCCACTGCTGTATGTTTCATATACCTTCTCCGTTACTTTTGCCACTGTTTTTGAGAAAATGGGAAGGCAACGGACAAGGGAAATAAGTCAGAAAACCTGCCATTGTTTGATTGAATGTTTAACGTCCAAAGGGAAGACGGACGTTGGGATACTTGTATGGGTTTCTATATATGGGCAATTCCGCAGCTTTCTTTCCTTGGTTTTTTATATAGTTTTTACTTGAATTATGAAGAAGTACGGTGTATTGTTTTTGATTTTGGGAGTGTTTACAGGTGTGTTGAGCTCTTGTAGTGATGATGATGATAAATTTATTCCTCAGCTGAAAGTTGTGAGTCAAAGTGGTGGTTTTACTGTTATGCAGGATGATACTTTGCGTTTGTCAGTAGAGTCTAATCTGTGTCCTGATGCAAATTATATCTGGACGATTAAAGATGAAGTAGTAGCACAAGGATTGAAATTTGATTATATAGCTAAAGAACTTGGAGACCAGAAAATAACTGTAAGTGTTGCATGTTCAAGTGGAGAGGTGTCGGCTGATGTTGCTGTGGAAGTATATGGTAAGTATAAATATGGGACATTTATATTGAATGAAGGTTCTGCAGACAAGCCAAGTTTTTTGTCGTTTATTTCTCAGAAAGGAGTGATAACAGATTCCGTATATTTTAAGGAGAATGGTGGTGAAGCTTTGGGAGTGTATTCTCAGGACTTATTTATAGCAAATAATAAAATGTATATTGTTTCACAAAAGGGAGGTGGAGCCGGATATTTGGCAGTCGTTAATGCTGAGACGTTGAAAAAGGAGAGGAATTTTCAATCAGAACTGGAAAGGAAAGTTAATTGGCCTACTCATGTAGCAGTCTTGGGAGAGGATGATATTTATCTGAGAGATAATGAAGGAATTAAAGTATTTCATCCGTCAACAGGAGATGTTGATTTGGTAGATGGTACTCAAGGTGCTTTAAAAAATACAATGGTTGTTGTGGGTAACAAGATTTATGCTTGTGTCAATAATAGTGTTGTGGAAATAGAATCCGGTAAAAATGAAATTGCACATAAAACGGATTTTGATGGAACTGTTGTAGGGGTTACAAAATCATCAGATAAAAATATTTGGGTGATAACAGATAAAGGAATTATAGCAAAAATGAATACGGCAACTTGTAAAGTTGAAAAAAGCAATAAATTGGAAGGAGAGGTGATGCAGGCATTTGAATGGTTATATGCTTCAACATCTGCCGTAACGGCCAAGGGTGATACGTTGTATATTAATGGTTCTAAAACAAAAATATTCCGTCATATATTCTCTAAGAATAAGACAGAACTGATGGTGGATGCATCATCAGTTCTGGAAAACGGGAAACAGCCATATAATACCGTAGCTGTTCATCCATTGACTGGCGAAGTGGTGCTGAATACAAATAAAGGTTGGGGTACTGATGTTTATCTTAACCATATTACATTTTTTGATTTTAGTGGTGAGGAGCCTAGAATCAGTGCGGATTATAAAAATCATACTGTTTCACCTGCAGGAATCTTTTTCACATACAACTTTGAATAAAAACATACAATGAAAAAATATTTTTCCCTTTATTTATTGTTAGGGATATTTGCAGGAGGTTTTTCCTCCTGCAGTGATAGTGATGATGAGGGTGATGTTCTTGAATTGCCGTTGCCTTCTGTGATAATAGAAAGTCTGAGTGGTTCCACTGAATGCGCTCCAAACGAGTATCTGGAGTTTAAGGCGCATGTGAAGGAAGGAGCAGTAAAATACCTTAGCTGGCAAGTAAATGACGGACCGGAATCCAGAGGTAATGTCTATCGATTTCAGGCTTCTAAAAATGGAAGCTTTAAAATAAAAGTGACTGGCATTAATTCTGTTGGAGAGGCTTCTGATTCTGTTATGGTAACAGTGAGCGATAAATTGTTTACCTTATCTAGCATTAAGAATTGGACAGGGCAAGGAGCCAATCGTTCTGTATTAGGGATACAATGGGTGACCGGTGGAGATTTGTTGAATCCTGAAGATAAAGACGTTCAGTTTCTTACTTGGGGGTATCGTTGGGAAGTGGGGACAAAGCAGACCGGTATGGACATGTTGAAAGCTATAGCTAAAAATGATCCCCGTCTGTTTGTTGTGTTGACAGGCGATAATCTTGCGGGATTAGGTTATGATGCAGATGGAGATGGAAAATTCCAAGTAAGAACAAGAAATAATGAAATACTTTTTTCGCAAGACGATTTTAAAGATGGAATCTATCAGATTCTTGTAGATGCTGATGATATCACTGCAGAAGGAGAAGATTATTGGTTGGGGGGTAAGTCAAAAAGCTATGCTACTTATTGGTTGGGGAAAGGCAATGTTATCCCTGTAGAGAATAACTTCTCTTATTCAAATCTTTTTCTAATCAATCGAGAATTGGAAGATTATTCATGGGATGTGTGGACTTGTTCGCCTTTTGACAATGTCGGAATGAAGAATAAGCGTCCTATATCCCGTTTAGTGCAAGCAGCTGCGTAAAAACAGTAAGCAAAGTCATTTGTAAAGTTTTAGAATATGGCACTAAAAAGTTGGTGGTATAAAGTGGTGGTGTTGGGTATTGGGATATTGTTGATTGCTTGTGATAAAGCCGGAACCGGTTATCCGGTAGGTTCATGGGGTGAAGGAGATATAGAAGCACTGATTTTGAATGAAGGAACAATAAACACTAATATGGGTGATATATCCGTGATTTACCGTAATGGAGTTGTTGTTCCCAATATCTTTCGGGATGTTAATGGACGTCCGATGGGTGATGTCGCTCAATCGATAACCAAGATTAACGGTTATTATTTTGTAGCATTAAATAATTCCCGGAAGGTGGAAATTATAGAACCAGGCACTTTTAAGTCTGTGGCCACGATCCTTTATACTCAGGCTGGTTATCCGCGGCAGATTGTTCCTATCACAGAAAGCGAGGCAATAGTTTCAGATTTAAATCAACAATTGGTGCATATTCGTACGATGCCTCCTTTTACTGAGCCTTTGGAGTATATACCTGTTCCTCAGTGGATAGAGTATATGGTGGTCGAAAATAATAAATTATTTGGCATAACAGCTAATGGGTTATTTGTATTTGATATAAATAATATCAATAAAGAATCAGCCAGAATTATTCATGATGTAAGAAACGATGAATCTACAAAGACTTGTAAAATGTTAGTAGATAAATCTCAAAAAATATGGGTATGTATGAATGAAATGGAGGCTGGGAAAATTACAGGAATTTCTTTTTCTTGCATAGATACCCATACAGAGCGGGTTGTAAAAAAATACGTCCTGCCTATTCGGAGTACTCATCCGCAAGCAGGAGAAGTAATAGGAGTTATAAGCCATAATCGTACAGATATAGACCCGACAGGGACATGGATTTATTTTAATGCTAAAACTTGTCCGGTAGATGTTACTGAGAAAACATCGGCTGGAATACAAAGTGTATGGCGTATGAATGTGGATACTGGTGAGTTTCAGCATTATTGTGATTTGCCGGATGCCAGTATGATGTATGGTTTTGCTGTTAGTCCAACCGGAGATGTATATATCTGTGATTGCTTGGATTATACAACACAGCGTGGATATATCCGTAAATATCTGGAAGATAATTCTGTTGAAAGTTACCGGGTAGGAGTTTATCCAAGCCAAGTGTATTTCCCGAGATAAAAGAAATAATCAGAAATGAGGAGTGTATTATTCATCTTTTTTTTCGTGCAATTATTGCCATGGGTAACTATTAAGGCACAGCAGCGCGATTCCGTTGCTATTTATGGCGTGCTTGATACTGTGCAGGTGATTAGAGAGCGAATACGCCATGTGAATGAAGCCTGTGCTGGTGCACGTGTTACGCATATGGACCTGGCTGTCATGCAGGCAAATCGTACACGTTCATTGGCTGAATTATTGTCTGAAAATTCGACAATATATATCAAAAGTATTGGCGTCGGAGCGCTTTCAACGGCTTCGTTTCGTGGCGCGAGTGCCTCACAGACGCGAGTGAATTGGAATGGAATCAATATCACACCACCGATGTCCGGGACATTTGATTTTTCACAGATACCGGTGTTTTTTACGGATAATATTAATCTTTACTATGGTAGTAGTCATGTAAAAAATGGAACTGGTGCAATAGGTGGCAGTGTAAATCTTTTTACGGATGCAGATTGGAATGCTGGTGTAAGTGGTAAAGTGCTGGGAGAATATGGCTCGTATAATACTTATACAGTTGGTGGACAGGCGAATGTTAGTGGTCAGCAAGCCGTTTCTAAAACACGTTTGTATTATCAGCATTCTGATAATGATTATACTTATGTTAATAAAGTAATGACCAATACTCCTTTTCGTGAAAAACGTAAGGATGCTCGGTATTCTCGATTTGGGGTGATGCAAGAGGGGTATTTCCGTTTATCTCCTTTTACCAAATTAACTGGAATAGCTTGGTATCAGGAAAACGAGCACTTGTTGCCGCAAGCCTTAGGTGTTATGAATACGTCGCATGAAAAACAGCGGGAAATTAATTTTCGTGGTTATGCCGGCTTGGATTTTATGAAGGGTATCCATAGTTTGCATGCCAAAGGTGCATGGCTTTATTATCGCCAGGAATATGATAAAAGCTACGATGGCAGATTATTTGATCCGGAGGGTAGTCGAAATAGTTCAAAGACATGGCAAGGAGTTTTAGATTATTCCTGTGCACCTTTTGCGACATTGCTACTTAATACAACCTTGACTTATTCGCATGATTTAATAGAGGTGAGCAGTTACATTGATATTGATTCATCTAAATATGTTCATGATGGTGTGATTTATGATACTCCCTCTGTTGCTGCACCTTTTGAACATAGCAGGAATGTTCTTTCATGGCAGGTGTCTTCACGGTGGATTCCTGTAGAATGGATGATGCTAAATGGTCAGTATATGTTTGAACATAATGATCGTAGAAATGTTTCTACTTGGTCTGCTGGGTTGGTTTTCAATTTATTGGATCGTGCTTTACAATTGAAAGGTAGTGTTGCTTATAACTATCGTTTTCCGAGTATGAACGATTTGTATTGGCGTCCTGGTGGAAATCCGGATGTTAAGCCAGAGGATGGGTATTCATATGATGCAGCAATTTCTTATAGCAAGAGATTAAATCGCTTCCTGTTGCTGGATGCAGAGCTTGCTGGTTATTTGATGTATATCGATAACTGGATATTGTGGTTGCCGAAAGATGGAAATCAATGGATATGGACTCCTCAGAATAAGCGGGATGTAGTATCTAATGGTATTGAGGCTTTTGGAAAATTAACCTATGTATATGGTGATTTATCGGCGAATGTATCGGGTAATTTTAATTGGTCGGAATCACGTACGCGTAAAAAACAGCATGTTGATGATGGTTCTTATATGAAACAGATTCCTTATGTTCCTCGTTTTAAATGGAATATTCGTGTAGCTGCAGAATATCGGGGTATTTTTGCTTCTTGGCAGGTTACTTATATTGCTAGACGTTTTGTTACCACAGACCAAGAGTATTCTGCAGACCCCTATTCTGTTCAAAATCTTTTAGCAGGCTATCGTTATACTTTTTCTAATGGGATGAGTCTTACTCCGCAAGTTAGAATTGACAATATGCTGGATACTTATTATGAATCAACTATGTATTATCCAATGCCTTTGCGGAATTGCTTGTTTTCATTATTGTGGGAGTTCTGATTGTGCAATTATTCCTTGGGGAGGGTATGGTTATAATTAATTGATTTTTTGTTCATTTTGTTATTTATTTCATTCCGATTTCGTACCTTCGCCACATATAACAAGTAGAGTTTGTATGGTTATGAGTGTTAAGATATTATTGGTCGATGATGACACTACCTTTTGTCTGATGTTGAAGACTTGGCTTTCAAAGCGTGGCTTTGAGGTTGAAGAGGCTTTTTCTTGTCGGGAGGCTTCCTCTAAAATTAAAGGAGGAAAATATGATGTGGTTTTGACAGATTTGCGTTTGCCTGATGAAGATGGTTTGGTGGTTTTGCAACATGTTAAGAAGGCTATACCTGAGGCTCAAGTGATTCTTATGACTGGTTATGCTGATATTAATACTGCAGTGCAAGCAATGAAATTGGGAGCTTTTGATTATGTCGCAAAACCTGTCATTCCGGATGAAATCCTAAAGAAAATACAAGATGCTTTGGAACACAAGGATATTCCAATTGAAAAACGGACAAAGAAGACAAAAGATATTGCATATATAAAGGGTACAAGTAGAGATGCTGATAAACTCTATGAATATATTCGGTTGGTAGCTCCAACAATGATGACTGTTTTAATTACAGGAGAAAGCGGTTCCGGTAAAGAGTATATTGCTCGTTTGATTCATAATCAAAGTGCTAGGAAAGATGCTCCTTTTGTTGCAGTGGATTGTGGAGCTATTCCTAAAGATTTGGCTGCAAGTGAATTCTTTGGGCATGTGAAGGGAGCTTTTACGGGAGCTGTCAACGATAAAACTGGTTATTTTGTGCAAGCTTCTGGAGGTACAATTTTTTTGGATGAAATTGGAAATTTGAGTTATGATGTACAGGTTCAATTATTGCGGGCTTTAGAAGAACGCAAAGTAAAACCTGTGGGGAGTAATAAGGAAATAGCTTTTGATGTACGAATTATTTCTGCAACTAATGAAAATTTGTCGAAAGCTGTCGCAGAAGGAAATTTCCGTGAAGACCTGTATCACCGTTTGAATGAATTTTCTTTGAAGGCATTGAGTTTACGGGAGAGGAAAGAAGATATTCCTGTTTTTGCCAATCACTTTTTAGCAGCCTCTAATGAAGAGTTGGGAAAAGATGTTGTCGGTTTTGATGATTCTGTAATGGATATTTTCAGACACTACAATTGGCCGGGTAATTTGCGTGAGATGCGTAATGTTGTAAAAAGAGCTACATTATTGTGTCAAGACGATTTTATAACTCCGGAGCATATCCCTACTGAATTGTCAGAGCACTTATTAGAACCAATGTTCGAGGATCTTGCCTTGAAACGCGAGCGTAATGAGGTGGATTTAATACGGGAAGCTCTTGCTAAATGTCATAATAATAAAAGTGAAGCAGCACGGATGCTGAAAATTGACCGTAAAACTCTCTATAATAAAATGAAGTTATATTCAATCGAATAAGTCTTTATTTGATATTTTCGAGTGAGCAGGCTTTTATTTATGGGCCTGCTCATTTCTTTTTATATCTTCGATTAGGGCAGAGGCTTGTTCTATTACAGTGATTGTGAGGGAGCTAATTTCATTAGGACCAATGCCTGCTTTGTCCGGGTGTTCGAGCTGTTCTAGCTTTTCAGTTGTATTTCTCACCTCCAATTGACGGAATAGAGGTAACATTTTATGGGCTAACTTTGATATTTCATCCCACTGCTGCTCTTTTTGTAGTTTGCCCAGTTTGGCAATATGGTCTTTTGTTGTCTCAATGAAAGAGTTTATGATTGTTTGCAGTGCTTGTGTATCATTGTCTGTGAATTGGAGGATATTTTTGAATGTGTATTTATCCCCCTCTGGATTGGATATCGTAGTCTCTTTTATTTGATGTTCTAACTCTTTTTTATCAATCAAATTTGAGATTAGTTGTATGATTTGTTTTGCTTGGAATGGTTTGGATAAATAAGCTGTAAATCCAGCTTGTATGTATTCTGATTCACGCTTGTCAGAATCTGCAGATAGTGCTATGATAGGGAGTGTTTTAAATTTATCTTCCGGTAAGGCGCGTATGAGCTTGACTAATTCAAAGCCGTTTAATTCTGGCATCTGTATATCAGAGAACATTAAATCGTATTTTTGATTTTTTAAGCGTGTTATCACTTCCTGTGGGCTTGTTGTTGTTGAGGAATGAATACCATAATTAGCCAATAGGCTGGAAGTCATTGCCAATTGCAGAGGATCATCATCGACCAGTAGGACATTTATATCGTTTGGTTTCGTCTGCATATTTTCAGTCACAGCTACTTGTGTATTGTTTATTTCATTACTAGAGTTGTGGGATGTTGTTTTGTTTTGTGTATTAGGTGATATTTTTACTTTTTGAAATGGTAGAATGATGGTAAAGCAACTTCCTTTTCCGGGTTCACTTTGTACTTTCATTTCCCCTTGTAATAGATCTATCAGTTTTAATGTAATTGTTAGTCCTAAGCCTGTTCCTTCTATGGCAGAGTGCGATTTTAGTCTTGTGAATTCTTTAAATATTAGCTCTTGCTCCTCTGGAGTCATACCTGAGCCTGTATCTTCAATTTTAAGGATGATTCTTTTGTCATCTGTTGTTGTATTGGCAGAGAAGCGGATCCATCCATTTTGGGTATATTTTATAGCATTTGATAGGATGTTTGTTATGATTTGTCTTATCCGTAAAGCGTCGCCTTTGAAGTCTCCATTTAAGTCTTGTCCGAATTTATTTTGAAGTATGAGTTGTTTGTTTGCAGCAAGAGGAAGAAAATTGTCTATGATTTCCTGAAAGAGTTGTTGTGGATTGAAGATTATTTCTTCTACTTGCATTTTATTGTTTTCTAGTTTTGATAAGTCTAATAGATTGCCTACTAATTTTAGAATGTGATTTGACGATCCTTGCATATTCTTAAGAAAATAGCGTTGTCTGTCAGTGATCGTCGTATTTGTTAATAGTTCAATATATCCTAAGATGGAGCTGAGTGGTGCTTTGATGTCGTGTGTGACTGTTAAAATCATTTTTTCGCGACTTTTGAGTAGTTGGTCCGCATATTGATTTGCAGTTTCTAATTCTCTGCGATAGCGATTGCTGCGAGATAGATCCCGTAATATGAAAAATGTGAAGAAAACTACAAGTAGAAATGCGACCACAGCGACAATTGCGAAGATGTGTATCATTGTTGTTACAGTTTTTTCGCGGGTTTCCTGTTTTCTTGTAGCGTGAAGTATTTCTTCTTTTTCATATTCACTAAGAATACGCTTCATTTTGTCTGATATGTTTGTACTTTGTTTGATTAATGCATATTCCCTTGTGCTGATTTGTTTGTTTATGTCTTCATTCTTTTTCTGGATATCTTGCCATGTGTTTCGAAGTATATTTACGACGGTGTCTTTATTGCGTAGGGCATTGGGTTGTGGATTGTTGAGTGTATCGTAAACGATGTGGTAATTTCGTGTTACGTTTAATATGGAATCTAGTTCGTTATTTCGTCTCCTGCCTTTTTTTTCTATCACGATATACGAAGTATCCAATGTCGTTATGTATCTTGGGCGGATGTCAAGTCGAGTTGGCAATGAGTCCTTGCCAGACTCAATACTTGCGATAGCTTTATTGTAAAAGTCTTCTGGTACAAATGTCCTTTTTACATATACTAGGTCTTGTAGGTTACGGACTTTGCTGTCTAATAAATTGTTAATGCTATCCAATCTGAAAATTTGCTCCAATTGTGTTGTCAATTGTCTCAGTGTATCTATATTTTGTTCTGTTTTGTCGAGTATTTCAACATACTTCCTAAAATATTTACTCATTCCGGTTTGTATGAATGCATTGCTTAACGTTTCTGCTTCATATAGATTTGTAATGGTATTGCTTACGATGAAAAATTTTCTGTCAGAATCTCCTTGATTTTCTTCGTTTATGATGAGTTTGGTTATTTGTTTATATATGAGTACGGTTGATAGTAATGTGAGTAGGAACAGAAGCGTGTAGCCTCCTATAACTTTTAGTTTGGTGTTTTTTGAAATTTCCTGCATATGATTATTGCTTTTGGCAAATATAGTAAAATAAATAAAAAAGCAGTCTTGAAAAGACTGCTTTGTGATTCCGTG
>CAJJNP010000022.1 GCA_905193145.1 uncultured Odoribacter sp.
ATTTGTATCTTGATAACAGTAACTAACTGATTATCAATATACTTTATATTTGAAGAAGGAGTATCACAAGGCTGAGAAGTTGTTGGAAGCGGCTTTGACCTTGCAGCAGAATGAGACAGTGAGCAACAATATGGGCGTGGTATATGCCAATACCGGAAATAAAGGCAAGGCTGCCGAGATGTTTAATCGCGCAAAGATCCGTAAGGAAGCACGCTATAATATCGGGCTGGTATTGCTGGAGAACGATGAGTATGGCAAGGCGATTCCTTATCTGAAGGATATGCCGGATATTCATTTGGCTTATGCACAGTTGATGAACAATGACAACCGGGCTGCATTGGAAACTTTCCGTAAGATTAAACTGAACAGTGCGATGGAGTATTATATGATGGCTGTTGCGGCTGCCCGGACGAAGGATATGAAGGATATGGTGTACGCTTTGGAGAAAGCTGTAAAGTTGCAGCCGGACCTGAAAGAGTGGGCTGCAACAGATATCGCTTTTTATCCTTATAAGGGAGAGGCTGTTTTTATGAGAATTGTAAAGTAAGCGGCTTACAAGTAGGTCACTTCTTTGAAAGCATAGAGGCGTTCGCATCCCGCTTCATCCAGGAGACGTAATTGACCATATTCGTCCATGCCGGCGATGGAAGCCCGGAAACGTCCACGGGCATCTTCCCATTGGTGGATGCCTGTGCCACGATAAAGGTGGTGGAGGAATTCTTTTTCCAGAGTCGCGTAGTCGTGGATAGCAGCATAGCGTGCGTCGATGCAGGAGAGTAATTCTTCGAGTGCCTGTTGCAGGGGAAGGGGATGGCTGATGAGTTGAAATAATGAAATCGGATTGGGAGCATCCGACAGGAAATGCTCCTGATTGACATTGAGGCCGACTCCGCAGATGGAGTTGCCGATATACATGCCGGTAATCTTGTGTTCTATCAAGATGCCGGCTATTTTTTTGTTGCCGACATAGATGTCGTTGGGCCATTTGACAGATACATTGTCGGTGTAGCGGCTGACAAAGTCGAAGCAGCCGAGGGCTATCACCATGGAAACGGCAAATTGCCGGGAGGCTTCTAGGCGTTCAGGTTTGAGGACGACTGTCATGGAAATGTTGCTGTCGGGTGCACTTTCCCAAGAGTTGCCTACTTGTCCGCGGCCCTGTGTCTGGCGCCAGGTGAGGATGACCATGCGGTCTGTCAGTTGGTTGGAAGGCATCTCTGCTGCGCAGGTGTTGGTAGATGCCATCTCTTCGTATTCCAGGATATTGAAATTGCCTATTTTATATGTTTTCATGGCTGTTGTATTGCATCGTTTGTATTTTATATGCGCCAAAGGTATGGTAATTTTGGCATCTTTTCAAATGAAAATATGTATGTTGAATGAGCCGAAGTTACGCTGAAAAGCGTAACTTTGCGTTTATTTTAACTATTAGATATGAAAAAGAAGTTTTTGTGGCAGACAAGAAAACAAATCTTGTCTTTGTTGTTGTGTGCAGGATCTATGATATCTGCCGGATGTGATAATCATAATAGCCAGAATCCGAAAATTTATTTCTGCAATCAGGAGGAGGGGAGAGATATTGTTTCTGTGCGGGATAATTATTGCAATAATTTGAGTAAAAAAGATTTGTATTACCGCTTGCATGAGAAGGGCATGGAATCAACTGTGGATAATTATATTGCAGTGGCGTGTGAGTCTGTAAGTGAATGGAGTGAAGAGGAAATTTCCTGGTGGAAAAAATGTTTTGACCGGGTGTTCAAGGTTGCTGATTCGTGCGGGTATTCGCTACCGTTGCCGGGAGAAATCAAAGTGGTGAATTCTGCGATGGAGGAGGAAGGCGGGGCAGCCGGATATACTCGGGGTACGACAATATTTCTGAACAGCAAAGTCATGATGGGAAGAGAGGAAAAAGGAGTAGAACTGGTTGCTCATGAGTTGTTTCATGTACTGACACGCAATTGTCCTGACTTCCGGAAAGCGATGTATAAACAGGTGGGCTTTCATGTATTGGATCGGGAAATTGTATTACCGGATACACTGCGGAAGATTCAATTGTCGAATCCGGATGTGAATCTGCATGACAATTATATTAAATTGCACAAAGGTTTGGAGGGAGATAAACCTCATGCTTTGTTCCTCTATTTTGGCAAACCGTATGCAGGAGGTGCTTTCTTTAATTACTTTGCTATCGGATTGTTGCCTTTGGATGAGAACATGAATCCAGTAATGCATGAAGACGGGACTCCGATTATCCGTTCGTTATATGATTATGCTGATTTCTTTGAGCAGGTGGGAAGAAATACGGATTATTTGCTTGATGTAGAGGAAATTTTGGCTGAAAATTTTGTGTTGGCTTTGTTTGGTGAGGAGGAAAAAATGGTTTCACCGGAGGTGATTGCCAAGGTACGTGGGGTGATGAAAAATGGTCACTGGAAGTAGGATTTGGTTGTTTTTTTGCTATCTTTGCATACACTTCAAATTATTAGTTTTTTTATGGCAGAGAATTATTCGGAAGATTCGATTAGGACGCTGGATTGGCAAGAGCATATCCGCTTGCGTCCCGGTATGTATATCGGGAAATTGGGGGATGGCTCGGCGGCTGATGACGGTATATATATTTTGGTGAAGGAGGTGGTTGACAATTCCATTGATGAGTTTGCGATGGGGGCGGGTACGGAAATCCGGATTACTGTGGAGGACCGGAAGGTGACGGTGCGTGATTTTGGACGTGGAATCCCATTGGGTAAACTGGTGGATGCTTCATCGAAGATGAATACCGGAGCGAAGTATGATTCGGAGGCCTTTAAGAAGGCGGTGGGATTGAATGGTGTGGGTATCAAGGCTGTGAATGCTCTGTCTGAAATGTTCGAGATTCAGTCGTTCCGTGACGGGAAGACAAAATATGTCCGTTATTCAAGGGCTAAAATTGTGGAGGAACGCAAGATTGAGGATTCTGACCAGCCTGACGGAACGCAGGTGGTGTTTTTGGCCGATAAGGAGATTTTCGGAAACTACCACTTTATAGGAGATTATCTGGAGGCCATGGTAAAGAATTATGTCTTTTTGAATACCGGTCTGACGATTGTGTTCAACGGACATAAGTATTTTTCGAAGCATGGTTTATATGATCTTTTGACCGAAAATATGAATGGTGACGGACTTTATCCGATTATCCATTTGAAGGGGGAGGATATCGAAATTGCCATGACTCATGGAAGGCAGTATGGAGAGGAGTATTATTCGTTTGTGAACGGGCAGCATACTACGCAGGGCGGTACTCATTTGGCAGCTTTCCGGGAGGCGTTGAGCAAGACTATCCGGGATTTTTACAAGAAAGATTTTGATGTGTCGGATATCAGGACCTCTATTATCGGCGCAATCAGTATCAAGGTGCAGGAGCCGGTGTTCGAGTCGCAGACCAAGACGAAGCTGGGCTCGAAAGATATGGGACCGGACGGACCGACGGTGCGTAATTTTGTGATGGATTTTATTACGCGGGAACTGGATAATTATTTGCACCGGAATCCGGATACGGCAGAGTTGCTGTTGAAGAAGATTGTCGAAACAGAGCGGGAGAGAAAAGCGATGGCCGGCGTGCAGAAGATTGCCCGCGAACGTGCCAAGCAGGTGAGCTTGAATAATAAGAAATTGCGTGATTGCAGGGTGCATTTCAATTCGAACCATGAGCAGAAAAATGAGTCGTCTATTTTTATTACGGAGGGTGACTCAGCAAGCGGTTCTATCACCAAATCGCGTAATGTGAATACGCAGGCAGTGTTCAGTTTGCGTGGTAAGCCGTTGAATTCCTATGGTTTGACGAAGAAGGTGGTGTATGAGAACGAGGAGTTCAATTTGCTGCAGGCAGCTTTGAATATTGAAAACGGTTTGGAAGATTTGCGCTATAATAATGTGATTATCGCTACTGATGCCGATGTGGACGGTATGCATATCCGATTGTTGTTGCTGACTTTCTTTTTGCAGTTTTTCCCGGATCTGGTGCGTAGAGGGCATGTTTATATTTTGCAGACTCCTCTGTTCAGGGTGCGAAATAAAAAAGAGACCCGCTATTGTTATTCGGATGCAGAACGTGAGAATGCTATCCGGAATTTAGGTCCGAAGCCGGAGATTACGCGCTTTAAAGGTCTGGGTGAGATTTCGCCTTCCGAGTTTGTGCATTTTATCGGTAAGGATATCCGGTTGGAGCCGGTGCGTATCTCAAAGGGGGATTCCATTAGTGAGGTGTTGAGTTATTATATGGGTAAAAATACTCCTGAAAGACAGGATTTTATCATTGATAATCTGTATATAGAAAAAGACGAATTGCGGTAATTTAAAATAGATATTTATGGGTGAGGATACACTAGAGGACGTGGGTAGCATCCGTTCTATCCAGCATTTGGACGGTATGTATCAAAAGTGGTTTCTGGATTATGCATCGTATGTAATCTTGGAGCGTGCTGTGCCGTATGTGGATGACGGGCTGAAGCCGGTGCAAAGACGTATTTTGCATTCGATGCGGGAGATGGATGACGGGCGTTACAACAAGGTGGCTAATATTATCGGAAATACGATGAAGTACCATCCGCATGGTGACGCTTCGATCGGTGATGCTTTGGTGCAGTTGGGGCAGAAGGATTTGTTGGTGGATTGCCAGGGAAACTGGGGTAATATCTTGACGGGAGATGGGGCTGCTGCTCCCCGTTACATTGAAGCGCGGTTGTCAAAGTTTGCATTGGAGGTGGTGTTTAACCCGAAAACAACCCAGTGGAAGCAGTCTTATGATGGGCGTAACCGAGAGCCGGTGACGTTGCCTGTAAAGTTTCCGCTGTTGCTGGCACAGGGGGTAGAAGGAATTGCCGTTGGTCTGGCATCGAAGATTTTGCCGCATAATTTCAATGAATTGATAGATGCTTGTATCGCTCATTTGAAGCATGAGGAGTTTGTGCTTTATCCGGATTTCCCGACCGGAGGGATGATCGATGTGTCGAAATACAGTGACGGTATGCGGGGAGGAAATGTGAAAATCCGGGCCAAGATTGAGAAAGACAGTAGCAATCGGGTGTTGCGTATTACGGAAATACCGTTTGGACGTACGACACAGTCGTTGATTGACAGTATTATCAAGGCCAATGATAAGGGAAAAATCAAAATCAAGAAGATTGATGATAATACAGCGCAAAATGTTGAGATTTTGATACAATTGGCAGCAGGAGTATCATCGGATAAGACGATTGATGCCTTGTATGCGTTTACAGATTGTGAGTTGTCTATTTCTCCGAACTCTTGTGTGATTGATCATGAGAAACCGTGTTTTATGCCGGTGTCGGATATCTTGAGAAAGTCGGCCGATGATACGGTGGCGTTGTTGAAGCTGGAATTGGAAATTCGGTTGAAGGAATTGTTGGAGGATCTGCATTTTGTGTCGTTGGAGCGGATATTTATTGAGGAGCGGATATACAAGGACAAGGAGTTTGAGGAGGGGGAAACGCTGGAGCTTGTCATTGCTCATGTCCACAAGCGTCTACAACCTTTTTTACCGAAATTGTATCGGGAGGTGACAGATGAGGATGTGAAGCGTTTGCTGGAGATAAAGATGAAGCGTATACTGAAATTCAGTTCGGAGGAAGCAGACCGTTATATCCAGGCTCTTGAGGGTGAAATTGCAGAGGTGAAAAATAATATCGAGCATATAATTCCTTATTCTATTGCTTATTATGAGCGGATTAAGGAAAAGTATGGTAAGGGAAGGGAACGTAAGACAGAAATACGTAATTTTGAGAATATAGAGGCTGCGAAGGTGGTGATAGCCAATGAAAAGTTGTATATTAACCGGGAAGAGGGATTTATCGGTACGGCCTTGAAGAAAGATGAGTTTATCTGTGAGTGTTCGGATATAGATGAGGTAATTGTCTTTAAAAAGGACGGTACTTATTATGTGACGAAGGTGGCAGATAAGATTTTTGTCGGGAAGGATGTATTGCATGTCAATGTATTCAAGAAAAATGACCGGCGAACGATATATAATGTAGCATATAGAGATGGACGGTATGGAGTGACGTATGTGAAACGTTTTAATGTGACCGGAGTGACGAGGGATAAGGAATATAATCTGACAAAGGGGACGTCCGGTTCGCGTGTACTTTATTTTTCTGCAAATTCCAATGGAGAAGCGGAAATTATCAAAGTATGTCTGAAGCCGAAGCCTGCTCTTAAGAAATTGGTTTTCGAATATGATTTTGCCGACTTGGCAATTAAAGGAAGGGATTCGCAGGGGAATATTCTTTCGAAAAACGATGTGCATAAAATCAGTGTGGTGCAAAAGGGTGTATCAACCTTAGGGGGACGGAAGATTTGGCTGGATGAGGATGTGTTGCGCTTGAATACAGATAACCGGGGTAAATTTTTGGGAGAATTCCAGGGTGAGGAGCGTATTTTGATTGTGAATAAAAACGGTACGTATTATACCTCTGATTTTGATTTGAGTAATCATTATGAAGAGGGATATCAGATATTTGAGAAGTTTGAACCTGAAAAGGTGTGGGCTGCCGTATTTTTTGATTCCGAACAAAATTATTATTACTTGAAGCGTTTCCGTTTTGAGGAATCTGCAAAATTAAATAGTTTTATCGGTGAGGCGAAGGATTCGTATTTGGTGTGTCTGAGTGATGAGCAGCATCCGCGTTTTGAAGTGGTATTTGGCGGACGCTATGAGTCGCGACCGGCCGAGGTGATTGTTGCAGAAGATTTTATTGCCGAGAAGTCGTTTAAGGCACGAGGCAAGCGTGTGACTACATTTGAGGTAAAGGAGATTCGAGAAATCGAACCTCTGGAGCAGGAATCCGAAGAGGTTGAGGAGGTGGAGTTTGAAATTACAAATCCCGAAGAAGTGGCGGGAGAGACACAGATGACTTTGGACTTTACTCAGGAAGAGGAATGAAATATTTTTTAGTGGGATATATGGCTTGCGGTAAGAGCCGGAGAGGACGTTTGATGGCTGAAAGTCTGGGAATCCGTTTTATTGACCTGGATGATTATATCGTGAGGCGTGAGATGAGGACGATTCCGCAAATTTTTGCTGTTGACGGGGAGGATGTTTTCCGGAGGTTGGAACAACGTTATTTGCATGAAGTGTGTGAGTTGTATGGGGATTTTGTAATGGCGACAGGGGGGGGAACCCCTTGTTTTTTTGATAATATGGAATATATGAACCGACAAGGTAAAACCATCTTTTTGAATACGGATGTAGATATTATTGTCGAGCGTTTGTTGAAAGCAAAATTTCGTCGTCCGCTAATAAGTAGACTGAATAATAATGAAGTGCATGCATATGTTGAAAAACATTTGCAAGAGCGGATGCCATTTTATTTGCAGGCACAGGAGATAGAAAATAGCTATTTATCTTGATGTTATGGGTGAACATATAACTTTTCGAAGGAATGAAAGTTTGAAGGTGATACAACCCTATTGGCGGGGAAATCCTGTTGTAAAAGGGCGTTTTGTCAATCGTCAGCATCGGGTGAAACATGGTGTGGGCAATGTGATGAAGTGGCGTTTTTCTCCTAATCCACAACGAAAAGAGAAGCGTCAGGAAAATTGGAATCCACATTTAATACCGGTACATAGTCTGGAGCATTTGAGCGGTGATTTTCTGGTGTGGCTGGGGCATAATTCTTTTTACATGCAGTTAGCGGGTAGGAGGATTATGTTTGATCCAGTTTTTGGAAATATACCTTTTGTCAAACGGAAAAGTAAATTTCCTGCAGACCCGGCTGTGTTTCAACATATCGATTATTTACTGGTCAGTCATGACCATTTTGATCATTTGGACAAACCGAGTGTAATGAGACTATTTAAGGGAAATCCTCAGATGAAGGTGTTTTGTGGTTTTGGTGTGGGAAAGTTGATTCAGGGGTGGTGCCCGGGGATTGAGGTTGTGGAGGCCGGATGGTATCAACAATTGGATGACGGACAATTGAAAATCACTTTTTTACCTGCCCAGCACTGGGGTAAACGTTCGTTGAATGACGGAGGACAGCGTTTGTGGGGAGCTTTTATGTTGCAGGGGGATGGTTTGTCGGTGTATTATGGCGGAGATACGGGTTATTCGAATCATTTTGTAGAGATACCGGAATTGTTTGGAGAACCGGATTATGCTTTGTTAGGGATAGGGGCTTATAAGCCTCGGTGGTTTATGCAGCCGAATCATATTTCACCCTATGATACATTGACGGCTTCGGAGGAAATGCGGGCAAGAGTGACAATCCCCATGCATTATGGAACATTTGATTTGTCGGATGAGCCGCTGAGTGATCCGCCTTCTGTTTTTGCTGCAGAGGCCAAGAAACGCGGTATTCGGGTGGAGATACCGGTTTTAGGCGAGGTGGTAAAATTATCTAAGTAATAATATATTTTATGGATATGACAATGTGTAATTCAGAGCAAAAAACAGGGGCTTTAGAGACGAGAGATGCCCTTGAAACTATTTTTTCGCGCAAGAGTGTCAGAAAATTTTTGCCTCAGCCGGTGGAAAAAGAAAAGTTAGAATTGTTGTTAAAGGCAGGTATGGCTGCTCCTAGCGGAAAAGATGTGCGTCCCTGGGAATTGATTGTGGTGGATGACCGGGCTGCTTTAGATGGAATGGCAGAGGCATTGCCTTATGCAAAGATGTTGAAAGATGCTACAATGGCTATAGCTGTATGTGGAGATACGACCAAATCTGCTTATTGGTATGTGGATTGCTCTGCTATGGCTCAGAATATACTGTTGGCTGCAGAGGCTCTTGATTTGGGGGCTGTATGGACAGCAGCCTATCCATATCAGGACAGGATGGATGTTGTGAGAAAATATATCGGACTTCCAGAGAACGTAGAAACATTATGTGTTATTCCAATAGGTTATCCTGCAAAACCTTATACACCGAGGGATAAATGGGATGAGACAAAGGTTCACTATAATAAATGGTGATTTTTATGGAATGCAAAGAGGAACAGATTCTAAATTTGATAAATCATGGGAATCAAGAAGGTTTAAAATGCCTTTTTGATTCTTATTATAAACCTCTTTGTGTTTTTGCAATGAATTTTCTGGATTCTTTTGAAGAAGCAGAGGATGTTGTTCAAGATGTCTTTGTGAAATTTTGGGAGCAGTTTAATAGCCGCCATTTTGAAGGCTCTTTCAGAGCTTATTTATTTTCTTCTGTGCAATATGCATGTGTGCGTGAATTAAAGAAGAAAACAAAATATCGTTTTCAATCATTGGAATGTTTAACAAATCATGCAATTAATACAGAGGAAGATTTTACTGTAGAATATCAGAAGTTATATAATGAACTTTCCCGTTTACCGGAGCAGTGCCGCAAGGTGTTTGAGTTAATAGTATTGCATGATATGAAATACAAAGATGTGGCTGCAGTTTTAGGGATTTCTGTCAATACTGTGAAAACACATTTTGCACGTGCCTTGAAGCAGTTAAGAGGTTCTCTTGATTCTCTTGTCTTATTACTTCTTGTTTGATTTTTTACAAAAAAAATAGAATTTCGTTCACCCATTTTTGCTGAATTGTACTTTTGGTAATAAAAGAAGGTGCATTTTATAAACGCTTGTGGTATGAACGAAGAGAAACTTATTGATTATATAATCCGCTATTGTAAGCATGAATTATCTGATAGTGAGTATACTGAATTTAATTTTTGGCTTGAAAAAGAGGTTAATCGTCGAAAATTTGAGGATTATCTGAAATTATATAAAAATGGGCGTAAAATTGGTTGCTGGAAGGCTGTCGATGAAATGGAAGCGTGGAATAGAGTTGTAAGTAAAGTGGTTCGTGTGAGTTCAAAGAAATCTGTTAGAATGAAACATTGGTGGCGGTATGTAGCAGTGATTGTTTCTATTTTAGGAGTTGGATTGGTGTATATTTATCGATCGGCTTTAGAAACTCATTATGAACAGAACCAAGTGGCTGCTGTTATTGCACCCGGAGAGCGAAAAGCAGTTTTGCATTTGTCCAATGGAAAAGAAGTTGTGTTGGAGAATGGAGTTGATGGTGAGCTAATAGAAGCGAATGGTGCTAAAATCACTTATACAGGAAATACATCTTTAAGATATAAATTTGATAAAGCCGAGTGTCAAGAGGTTGTTTATAATAAAATTGTAGTCCCTCGTGGAGGAGAATATTCCTTAGTATTGGCTGATGGTTCGGAAGTGTGGTTAAATGCAGAAAGTGAATTGATTTATCCTGTTGTATTTAAAGGAGCAGAGCGTAAAGTTACACTAAAAGGAGAGGCATTTTTTAAAGTGGTAAAGGATACTGAACATCCTTTTATTGTGCAAAGTGATTATAACCGAATTGAGGTGATCGGAACACAATTTAATGTATCTACTTATAATGAAAAATGTATCAAGACAACTTTGCTAGAAGGTGCTGTAAAGGTATCTAATAATCAAGATTCATGCTTCTTACAGCCTGGCGAACAGGCTGTATGTAGTTCTTGCAGTATGGTAGTGCAGGCTGTTGACGTATCGATTGCCATTGCTTGGTTGCAAGGTGTGTTTGAATTTGAGAATATGAACTTAAAAGAGATTACAGAACAGTTGGGGAGATGGTATGATGTGAGATTTGTTTTTGTAAATCCGGAATTGGAGGAGATGATTTATACTGGAGCTGCAACTAGATATCGTGATTTAATACCTGAATTTCAGCAGAAAGTAAAAAGATTGGAAGAAGTAAATACGGATTGGTTTGATATTATTTATCGTACTTCTCTAACACAGAAGCATAATCTGTCAGTATCTGGTGCAAACGATAAAGTGAATTATTATTTTTCCGGTTCATTCCAAAATGCACGTGCTACAGTGAGAGGTACGGGTGTAAAGCAGTTTAACGGTTTGATGAAGCTGGGTATCAATTTGTATTCCAATTTAAAGTTGGATTTGCAGATGAGAGCAGCAACTGATAATAAAGAATATCTTTATTCTTCTATCTCACCATATTCTTATGCTTTTAAGACCTCAAGAGCTATCCCCTGTTATAATGAAGATGGAACATTGTCTTATTATAATAGGAGTCAAGGATTTGAAGTTCCTCTAGTGTATAATATAGTCAATGAGATGAATAACACAGGGAATAGTATAGATGGAACATCTTTGACTTTTAATGCTAATTTGCTATGGGAAATTATTCCTGATTTGCGATTGACCGGTGCTATAAGTTATAGCCGTTCACATACAGAGGAAAAAGCATGGTTTAATGAATTGTCATATGTTGCAGCCGGATTGCGTAATTATAACTATGGGTTAGAACTGCCTGAAAGTGATACTTGGAAATTAGAGCAATGTAAATTACCATACGGAGGAGGTCTGAGAAATAAGGATACACGCAACACGTCTTATACTGTACGTGCTCAAGTTGATTATCGATTGAATTTTTCAACTATGCACGAATTGACTTTTGTTTTGGGTACAGAGGCTCGCTCTTCTAAATACGAGGGATTGAATACAATTCAATATGGTTATTTGCCAGAGCGTGGGGAAAAATTTGTTGAGATAGATCCAATACAATGGCCTAAATATAATGAGATGGTGAAAAGAGAACCTAATGTTGTAACTAATTCTTTGACAAATGTTGCTTCTTGGTACGGAACATTTACTTATGCTTACGGAGGGCGTTACATTGCTAATTTTAATATACGTGCAGATGGTTCAAATAGTTTTGGCCAAGATAAGAGTAATCGCTTTTTACCTGTTTGGTCGGCATCTCTTAGATGGAATGTACAAGAGGAGTCGTTCTTGAAAAATGTAATGTGGTTGAATTTGTTTGCTATAAGGGGTTCTTATGGTATCCAAGGTAATGTATCTCCGGATCAAATACCTAATCTGTTGGTTCGATTAGGCAGTTTAGATGCCACTTCAAAGCAATATATTTCTAAATTATCTAAACTTCCCAATCCAACATTGAGATGGGAAAAAACAGAATCGTATAATATTGGAGTGGATTTTGCATTTTTGAGTAATCGAATTTCAGGTAGCGTGGAAGTATATCGTAAAAAAGGATCTAATCAAATTATTTCAAAAGAGGTTACTAGTACCACCGGTAGTACTAGTATGACTTTGAATGCAGGAAATTTAGAAAATAAGGGATATGAACTGGTTTTGAATTTAATTCCTGTCAGATCAAAGAATTTTACTTGGGCATTAAATGTGAATGGTGCCAGAAATATAAATAAGGTGACAAAATCAGGAATTACAACAGAGTATGGTTATCGAGACTTTTTGAGAGGTTCTGCAATTATTCCCGGTAAATCGTTGAATTCTTTCTATTCTTATAAATATGATAAATTGGATAAATCTGGTTTGCCGACATTTAAAGATACAGAGGAGACAGATGGAATTACAAAAGAAGAGATGTTTGCAAAAGTGTTTGAGTATTCAGGAAAGCGTATTCCAGATATCACAGGAGGTTTGGGAACAAGTTTGTCTTATAAAAAATTGACTATTGGTTTTTTCTTTTCTTATAGTCTAGGCAGTAAAATTCGTTTGAATGATTTATATGATGATAGTGGACAGAAACTTCCGCAGCCTCAGCAAAATATGCATAAAGATTTTGTGAATCGTTGGAGAAAGCCTGGGGATGAAAATCACACTAATATTCCTGCTCTATCTGTAGAACCATTAGATATGTTTGGATGGAATTCTGATAGGACTATTGAGATTGCGGATAATGCTTGGGAAATGTACAATAAAAGTGATTTAAGAGTTGTATCGGGTAATTATTTACGCTTGAAAAATTTGTATGTACGTTATGCATTAAGTGAAAAACTTTGTCATAAGATACATGCTAAGAGTATTAATTTCCGCTTTGAGGCAACTAACCTCTGGCTGTTGGCAGATAAGAAGTTAAATGGTCAAGATCCGGAACAGATTACATTAGGAGGAGCGACAACTCCACCGACATCTTCTTATACTTTGGGCTTAGATATAACATTTTAAAATTAGAAGATTATGAAAAGATTTATTATATTAATACTATCATCGGTGGTGCTTGGGGCATGTTCTAATTTTCTGGAAGAAACTTCACAGGATTTAATTGTACCCAAATCAGTGAAAGATTATCAGGAGTTTTTATTTGGTGAAGGATATTTAAGAGATGAAACTTCTATTCATACCTGGTTAGATGTGATGACAGATGATGTAAAGGAAAATATATCAGGATGGTCGTTTGGAGGTGATACTCGTACCAATGCTTTTGGATATTATACTTGGCAAAAATCTCCGGAGGAAACAATATCTGGAGGTTTGAATAATGATAATGCATGGGCAACTTATTATCATTCAATACTTATTTGTAATGTTGTGTTGGATGCTAGTGGAGATATTGTAGGTAGTGAAAAAGAAATTGGTGTGTTGAAAGCAGAATGCCATGCTTTGAGAGCTTGGTCGTATTTTATGTTAGTTAATCTGTATGGAGAACCATATGAGAAAAAAAGTGCTTTGAATTCTTTAGGAGTACCTTTGAATGAGGTAGTTGGTATGGAGGATCGGCATTTTACGCGAGAATCAGTTGCTGTTATTTATGAACAGATAGAGAATGATTTAACAAAAGCTATTGAGTATTTTACTACTTATGATTCTGGTAAATCTATATTTCGTTGGAATCTTCCTGCAACTTATTTATTGGCTTCGCGAGTGAGTCTTTATAAAAAAGATTATGACAAAGTAATAGAATACGCCAATAAAGTAATTATGACTAATCCCCAGTTGTATGATTTGTCGACAATGAGTAGCGATGATTATTTCATCAACAGCAAAAATCCAGAAGTGTTGTTTACTTATGGGAATTATTTGATTTCTTATTATGCAAATCTTGCCAAGTGTAATTTCCCTGCTTCTAATGATTTAATTGCTTCTTTAGGAAGTAATGATTATAGGATGACTGCATTTTTGAAAAAAAGAAGTTCATATTATACAGCAAATAAAAGTAATGAATCTGGCTTAACAGGAGTATATGGCTTTGCTTTGCGTACAGCAGAAGCTTATTTGAATCGAGCAGAAGCTTATGCAGAAATAGGAGAAACAGATAAAGCTATGGCTGATTTGAAGTCGCTTCGAATTAATCGCTTGAAAGTATATAAAGATTTAGTAGCTGCATCTAAAGAAGAGGCTATTGATAATGTTAGAGCTGAGCGTCGTCGTGAATTGTGTTTTGAATATCACAGATGGTTTGATTTAAGACGTTGGGGACGTCCACGTATAGAACATACATTTACTCGTGATATAAAAAAGCCGGAAACTGTTGAAAGATATGTTTTAGAAGAAAATGATAAGGCATATACTTTACCTTTGCCGAGATCTGTTGTAGAGTCTGATCCTTCGATTGAGGATATTATTCGTCCAGACAGAATAAATCTGAATGCAACAAATGAATAATAAAATATCATCAAATTATATATATTATGAAAAGTCAATGGATATTATATGTTTTAATGGGATTTATGTTTTCTTCTTGTTATAAAGATGAAGATATTGATGGTAAAATTCCAGAACCTAAATATAAGGTTGAAGATAGTGACGATCCAGTGGATCATTATATTTATGAGTTTAATCAACAGTATGGCAATTATATTTTATATGAGTATCAGGAAGTGGATTATAAATGGAATATGAATACGTTGTTGGACGTTACTTTGGTGAAACAGAAAGAACGGCCAATATTAAATGAGGGAATTCAATATATGAAACAAGTATTATTTGATGATTATAGTGATGAATTTAAGAAGAAATATTTTCCTTTTAAGATTTTGATTGCAGATTCCGTACAAGTTGCTAAAAGTGGATCCGTGAGTAAAGACGAGTCGGCTGAGGGTGGTTTGAGTTTTTTGGCAGTAGGAAAAATTCGTTCAGGGATAAGTACAATTGCAAGTGACAGCCTCTTGAAATTAAAAGGAGAGGTACAAGCTACTTTGTGGGCACGTTTTCTTTATAATAATGAAATGTTGCAATTGCCGGAAGCATTTTGGAGTATCAGTGATGAATATTATGGGGTTAATTTAAAAACGATTGATGGTAATTCAAGTTTAAAGCCGGATGAAATAAATGCAAAAAAATATGGTTTTTGGGACCGAAATAGAGCTGCAGATAGCGGTGTAAGTTATTGTATGGCTCCAGATAAAACTTTAGATATATATCAATTTATACAAATGATAGTGACCCATACGGCTGATGAAATGAAGGAATTAATGGAGGGGCATGATAAATTGAAAGATAAGTATTATTTATTAATAAACCAGGTGAGGGATGTTTATGGAGTGGATATTCAAGCAATAGGTAATTCTAAATCACATTAAATACTAAAGTATGAAAAACAAATTTTTATTTATTACTGCATTGATATTGGTAGTGTGTATGTCAGTGCAGGCAAACGATGTAAAGCGGAAGAAAAATAAAAAGCAGCAAACTTCTTCTACAGCTTTAAGTGCCATGATGTCAAAAGATAAGAGCGATGGAAAGAATGAATATGGTAAGTTTATAACAAAAGAGGCAAAGACTAAAAAAGGTCTGATTACATTGCATATGGTGAAAAGTACATTATATATGGAAATTCCATTGGATTTGATGGGAAAGCAAATGTTGCTTGCTGGGCGTGTGGCTGAAATCAGCGATAATCAAGATGTGATTGCAGGTCAGATGCCGCAAGATCCTATGTTGGTAGAATGGAGTATAAATGCAGACTGTGAGTCAGGCTATTTGTGATGGTGATGAGTCAATAGCATCATCTTTAGAAAGAAATAATCTGACTCCTGTATTTAAAGCATTTCCTGTCAAGGCTTATAATAAGGATTCAAGTGCAGTGTTGATTGATGCAACAAAACTATTTTGTGCAGATGAAAAACCTGCTTCTCCGTTTATTCCATCTTCTCCTTTTGATGCTTTGTTTGGAATGAAAAGAATGAAAGGTGTCTTTAAGTCTGATTTATCATCTGTTGTTGATTTTAAAGCATTTCCACAAAATATATCGGTAAAGAGTCGAATGGTGTACACCGTTAGTGGAATGCCATTTACGGCGATTGTTAATATTTCAATGATTCAATTACCAGAGGAACCCATGCGTCCTCGTATTTTGGATCCTAGAATGGGGTATTTTTCTGATAGAAAGACCGTTTATTCAACAGAGAAAGACGGTAGTGAACGTATTGCATATGTCAATCGCTGGAGATTGGAACCTAAGCCGGAAGATTTAGAGCGTTATAAGAATGGAGAATTAGTTGTTCCCGCAAAACAAATAGTATTTTATGTAGATGACGCTCTACCTGAAAAATGGAAAAAATATATTAAGTTGGGTATTGAGGATTGGCAGCCTGCATTTGAAGCCATTGGCTTTAAAGATGCAATTATTGCCAAGGATTATCCTAAAAATGATCCGAATTTTGATCCAGATGATATTCGCTATTCTTGTTTTCGTTATGCAACTACAACTGTTGCTAATGCCATGGGTCCATCTTGGACAGATCCTCGTTCTGGAGAAATTATTCAGGGTTCTGTTTACATGTATCATGATGTGTTGAAATTATTGCATAATTGGAAGTTTGTCCAAACGGCACAAGTGGATCCTAAAGCTCGTGCTGCTGTATTTGACGAAGCAACGATGGGCGCAAGCTTACGTTATGTCGCTTCTCACGAAATTGGTCACACATTAGGATTGATGCATAATATGGGAGCTTCGTATTCCATTCCTGTAGATTCTTTGCGTTCACCTAGTTTTACTGCAAAATATGGAACAACAACCTCCATTATGGATTATGCCCGTAATAATTATGTTGCTCAGCCGGAAGACAGGAATGTCAGTTTAATTCCTCCTCTATTGGGTGTTTATGATATCTTCATGATTAAATTAGGTTATGCTCCTATTTATGATGCAGCAACTCCTGCTGATGAATATGAAACTTTGAATCGATGGATTTTAGAAAAAGTTGATGATCCGATGTATACTTATGGTGCACAACAAGTATTAGGTGTTATTGATCCAGCTTCGCAATCAGAAGCATTAGGCGATGATGCTGTGAAAGCAAGTCGTTATGGGATTAAAAACTTAAAGTATATTATGGAGCATCTTATAGAGTGGAGTGCAGAAGTAAACAGACCGTATACTCAAACAAAAGAATTATACAAAGAATTAATTACACAATATCGGCGTTATATGGGACATTGTATGGCTTATATCGGTGGGTTATATTTGAAAAATCCTGTGGCAGGAGATGGGCAAAAAGGCTTTGTTCCTGTTGCTAGAGAAAAACAAAAAGAAGTGGTAAATTTTTTCTTTAATGAATTTAAGGAACAGCCTAAATGGTTAGCTAAAAAAGAAATATTGATGTTATGGGATTCTGGTAATGATGTTATTGCAAGTTTACAAGCAGCTTTATTAAGAAACTTATTAAATGGTAATACTCTAGGTAAAGTTGGGGTTAATGCAAAGTATGCAGATCATGCATATACTCAAAAAGAATATTTGAATGATTTGTATAAGGGAGTATGGCATAAAACAGAGCAAAGTAAAGCATTGGATAGTTATGAACGGAATTTGCAATATGTGTATGTACAATGTTTGCTAAAAGAAATGGATTTGACTGATGGTGCCAGTAAAAAATCTAAGAATTTGTCTTTTGATATATTTGAAGAAGAAATGTTGCCATGTATGAGGTACGAGTGTTGTTATCACATTTCTCGGGAAATGTCAGGAGATACCAAAGAGTCGGATTTAAAAATTAATGCAAAATCGTTATATTTTATGCAATTAGTTAGAATTAAAGATTTATTGAAGGTGAAGAAAAATTCTGTAACTTCAACGGAAGATCGAGCGCATTATGATTATTTATATTATGAGTTAAATAAGGTATTGAAATAAACGAAAAAAATAACTGGCTTAGCCAGTTATTTTTTTTGTTGTTCAACCAGGACTCGAACCTGGACAAACAGGACCAGAATCTGTTGTGCTGCCATTACACCATTGAACAGAATAAAGCGTTATTGTTATTTTGTTGTTCAACCAGGACTCGAACCTGGACAAACAGGACCAGAATCTGTTGTGCTGCCATTACACCATTGAACAATATGGTCGCTTTATTGACGGCACAAAAGTAGCTATTTATTTTGTATATCCAATAGAAAAGCGAAACTTTTTTTAGAAATATGCATAAAAAAACCGGCGAATTGCGCCGGCTTTTTATGTGATATCCAGAATTGATTATTTTGTAGCATTTTCCAAACGTTTCATCATCATGAAAATGAACAATGCTGAAATCAGACATAATACAATAAGGATTGACCATAATGCCCATAATTCCATGTGTCCCCACAACATACCGATGACAGATACTAAATAGTTACCGATAGCAGTAGCACCAAACCAAAGACCCATCATTAATCCTTTGTATTTGGGAGGTGCAACTTTGGAAACAAAAGAGATTCCCATTGGTGATAAGAACAATTCAGCAAAAGTCAATACCAGGTAAGTGTTAATCAATACAGCCGGAGAAACTAGCAGATTGCTGTCAACGACAGTCGCTGTATCTGCATTCGGCATGGGAAGTCCCATTGAACACATAGCCATTACAGCGAATCCTAATGCCGCAATCAACATTCCGATACCAATCTTGCGAGGTGCTGATGGTTCTTTGCCTTTTTTTGCCAATGCTCCGAATACAGCTAAAGATACTGGAGTTAAGGCTACTACAAAGAATGGATTGAACTGCTGGAACATTTGCGGAAGAACTTCAATAGAAGAATCTGGTTCTAAGGACATGTATCTATATACTAATATACCAATAGAAAGAGTTCCTACAATAGCAGAAATTGCTTTTGTCTTGCCGGCTTTAGATTGGAATAAGGAGAATAAGCTGTATACTAATGCAATAACAAATACAAGGTTGATAACATCGAAGCTCATACCCATGATACCTTCTGCGGTTCTGGCTGTGTAGTCTCGAGCAAAGAATGTTAGTGTCAATCCATTTTGGTGGAATGCCATCCAGAAGAAAATTACAACGGCAAAAACAAGAACTAGGGCTGTTATGCGTGATTTGGTTTGTTCGGGAGTTAGTTCAATGATGTTTTCTTTATGGCCGCTAGCTGCAGCTTGTTTGGTGTTAACATCTGCATGTTTAAAGGTTTTTTTGAATACCTGATAAATCAGCATGGATATAACCAGTGAGAAGCATGCTACAGAGAAACCATAGTGGTATGAAAGCGAAAGTTCATTGATATATTGATTTGCAAATGTTTCGAGGTCACCATTGAATGGAGCTGTCTGTGAGGATGCAAAATTTGTCAATGTTTCTAATGATTTGGCTGCCATGTCTGTACCTTTTGCCAAATATTCGTGGCAAAGTGCTGGAATATCACCCTGGTATTTAAAACCAGCCTGTCCCATGAAATGTTCTGTGATTTTGGATGCGGCCGTTGGTGCAAATAATGAGCCAACATTGATTGCCATATAGAATAAGCTGAATGCTGTGTCGCGTTTGTCAGAGTATTTCGGATCGTCATATAAGTTACCAACCATAACTTGGAGGTTACCTTTGAATAGACCTGTTCCAAGAGCAATCAAGAAAAGTGCTCCAAACATAGTCCCGATACCGAAAGCATCATTGCCACTAGGTATGGCAAGGAATGTATAACCGGCAAACATGACAACGATTCCTGCTGTCACCATTTTGCCATAGCCGAACTTATCGGCAAGAATACCTCCTAATACGGGTAAGAAATATACCAATGCCAGGAATCCGGCAAAGATATTGGAAGTGGCTATTGAACTAAAGCCGAATTTTGCCTGCAAGAACAGTGTAAAGATTGCAAGCATCGTGTAGTACCCGAAGCGCTCACCCGTATTTGCAAGCGCCAGAGCATACAGTCCTTTGGGTTGATTTTGAAACATAATTTTGATTTTTAGTATATAACAATTAATCAAAAAATATCCGGGTATAGATACACCCGGATATTTTTGAGTTTATCGTGTCTTTTATTTTGTGACTTTCTCCAACCATTTTACCATACCCAGCATTATGCCCATAGAAACAAGACATACTGCGAGGAATACAGTCCAGCACTGCCAGATAGGCCATGCATTGTACATGAGGGGACCAATCCATAATAACAAGTTACCGATAGCTGTTGCTGCTAACCATAAACCTTGACACAGACCAAGCATGCTCTTGGGAGCAACTTTTGATACGAATGATAAACCAAGCGGAGAAATAAACAATTCTGCTACAGTTAAGAAGAAATAGGTTGCAATCAGAACCCACCAATGTGCCTTGTTTGCCATTTGTTCTGCAATAGGCAAACTCTTGAATGCTTCTGCAGATGGATAACCTTTCAATAATGAGAATACAGCGAGGAACAAGAATGCCAAGCCTGCAATGAACATACCAATTGCAATCTTGCGAGGTGTGCTGATTTCTTTACCACGTCTTGCAAGTGAACCAAAGATGGCCATGATGATCGGAGTCAAGAATATTACGAAGAATGGGTTGATAGCCTGCCATACTTCAGGCGCAACTGCTGAAGAGTCAACAAAGTCGCGAGCGAAGAAAGACAATGACATACCATTCTGGTGGAATGAGAACCAGAAGAAGATTACGATACCCAATACAGCAAACAATGCATACATACGCTGTTTGATTTCTTTTGCCATTGCAGCTTTTTCTTCTGCTGTGTAGTTTACGCTCTGTGCTGCAACTTTCTTTGCAGGGGTTGGGAATGTTTTCTGTGATGCAAAGAAGATTACCAAAGAGATGAGCATTGCAACAACTGATGCAATGAATGAATAGTGAATACCTTCATTGAAGAATTGCAGGTATTGACTACAAGATGCAGCCAAGTCGTTGATGTTGCCACCAGCAGCGCCCATAAGTTCTTTCAAATTGGCAAGTGCTTCTGGAGCCATTGCTGCAGCATTTTCAATGTAGTTGTGGCAAAGAGCAGGAAGCTGAGCATTGTATGCCAAGCCATTTGCTCCTAACCACCATTCGCGCAATAAAGGAGCAACGAACGGAGCAATCAAACCACCAATGTTGATGAATACATAGAAAATCTGGAATCCTGAGTCACGTTTGTCTTTCGCTATTTTGAGGGCTTCAGGACCTTTTTTAGCAGCTTCAGCCTCAAAGTTATCATACATCTGACCTACGATTGCTTGTAAGTTACCTTTGAATAAACCATTACCAAAAGCAATCATAAATAAGGCAACGCATGTGAGAGTTAACAACCATGTGGTGTTCTCTGCTGTGGCAAGAATAGGGATGGAGAGGATAATGTAACCTGCTGCCATGATGACCAAACCTGTCTTGATGGTGCCTTTGTAATTTTGTGTGCGGTCTGCAATAAGACCTCCAATGAGGCTTAAAATGTAAATACCGGCATAAAAGAATGAGTAGATAGTGCCGCTGGCAGCTTCACTCAGACCAAATTTAGAACATAGGAACAATACCAACACGGCATTCATGATATAGTAGCCGAAACGTTCTCCCATGTTACTCAGAGCCGCTGTAAGCAGGCCCTTAGGATGATTTTTAAACATAGATTAATTATTTAAGTTAATATTGACTTCACAACGGAGACAAATGTAGCTAAAATTCCTTACTTTTAGATGTTGAAAACGATTGAGTTCTTGTTATGGAAAAGTTAAATAAAATTTATCGAACTGCAGATGTCCCTCGAATGGATGCTTATACTATTGATAGTGAGAATATAAGTTCGTGGGAATTAATGGAAAGAGCTGCTCGGATTTGGGCTGATTTTTTTTCTGAAAATATGAAAAATAAAGTACCGGTTATAGTAATTGCCGGCAGAGGTAATAATGGAGGTGATGGTTATGCTATTGCTAGAATGTTGTATTTGAAGGGTGTAGATATAGAAGTTGTTTGCCTGCCATCTGAGCATGGTTTTAGTAAGGATTGTGAGAAAAATCGTAAATTATGGGAAAATATAGGAGGAAATACGACTTTTGTTGAATCTCCGGAGCAGTGGAAGCCATGTCGGGAGGCTGTGTTGATAGATGCTATTTTCGGCTCAGGATTGAATCGTCCGGTAAAAGGTGTGATTGCGGAGATGATTCATCAAATGAATAAATTGCCGAATGTTGTTTATGCTGTTGATATACCTTCGGGATTGATGGGGGAGGATAATTCGCTTAATGATTCGACTTCTATTGTTCGAGCTGATTATACTTATACCTTTCAATTCCCTAAGTTGTCTTTTTTATTGCCAGCTAACGCCTCGTATGTCGGGGAGTGGTTTGTTTTGAATATAGATTTGAAAACAGACGTCGTTGAGCCGTTAGGAGAGTGTACTTCATTGGAAACTGTACAGAAATTATTGCCTTCTCCCGGAAAATTTGACCATAAAGGGGTTAATGGACGAGGTCTGCTTGTTGCCGGTAGTTATGGTATGGCTGGTGCTGCAGTGCTTGCCTCAAGTGGAGCGTTACATGCCGGTATTGGAGTGTTGCATTGTCATGTGCCGGCGGATTGTGTGAATGTGTTGCAGATTGCGGTTCCTGAAGCAGTGTTGGATATTGATACTTCTAGGAAGCATTGTGCTCATGTTTCAGACTTGGAAATATATAATGCTGTAGCTATTGGTCCGGGATTAGGTAAGCATGAGGAAACCGTAAATGTTGTTAGAAAATTAATGCAGACGTGGGATGGCCCGATGATAATAGATGCGGATGGTTTGAATATTATTGCAGAGCATCCTGAGTTATTGACATATTTGCATGAGCGATGCTTATTGACTCCTCATGTAAAAGAATTTGAGAGATTAGTAGGAAAATGTGCAAATGATTTTGTTAGATTAAATAAATTAGTCATTTTTGCAAAACAATATAAGGTGTACCTTATATTAAAAGGTGCTTATTCTGTGGTGGCAACTCCTGAAGGAAAAATTTTCTTTAATATGAGTGGTAATCCGGGTATGGCCAAAGGGGGAAGTGGGGATGTATTGACAGGAATATTGCTTGCTTTAGCTGCCAATGGCTTGAATTTGTTGGATGTTGCGAGGATTGGTGTATTTGTACATGGATTGGCTGCGGATATTTTGGTAGAAGAATATGGATTTCGGGGTATTACTTCTGGAATGTTGGCACAGGAGTTAGGGCATGCATGGAAAAGAATAGAAAAAAAGATAATAGATAAGATATGAAAAGAATACTAATTCTGTTTGTGGTAAGTGTACTTGTATTGCAAGTTTTTGCACAGAAAAAGAGAGAGATTTCAACGGCTGTAAATGTAAATTATTGCTTGCCTAAAGTTGTGTATAAACTTGAAGTGATAATGGATTGTATACAGTATATACCAGGGCCATATTGGAAGTATGCGGAGAAAGAATTGAGCCTTACTCCTAAAGTTATAGAAGCCAAAGAACGTTGGAAAATTGCAGATATTAAAGTGTCTCCTCAATATGTCCCTGATGAAAAAGCAATGTATTCTGTTGCAGCATCTGCAGATTATTGGCCTGTGGCTTTGACGTTAAGCGCAGAAGGTTTTTTGGCTGGAATCGCTGGTGGTAAAGGAGAAGTGGTTGGGAATTATAGTGCATTGGAATATCATAACAATGAAATAAAGGATATTGAAGTTATCGACATTACGAAGTTGAACACCTATAATCATTTGAAGGAAGTTTTGGATACAAATTATACCTTCCAAGAAGTAGATGGCGAGATGAAAAAGATTTGGGATCCAATCATTCGTTATGCTAGTAAAACCGAACTTGATAATGTCAAAGAGGCTGTTAGTGAAATTTTCCGTATTCGTTCAGAACGAGTTCGTTTATTGAATGCAGATAATAATGTGCCAGATGGTAAGTCATTGGAGATTATTTTAAAAGAATATGACCGTATGGAAGCTAATTACTTGAGCTTGTTTATGGGAAAGAAGATTACCAATCGGGTTAAAAAGGTGGTATATTGTACTCCTTTGAAGGCTGATGAACCTACTCTGGCTTTTCGTTTTGCAGAAAATGAGGGAATTACGGATTCTAAAAATGTTTCTGCATTGGCATATTTTCTACAAGTGTCTGATGTAACTGTTCCCTCTTCAAAGTCTATTGATGGGGAAGCAGATGTTGCCGGAATCTTTTATAGAGTTCCTGCGATGGGTAAATTGCAGTTATTGTGTGGTAAAGATATTTTGATGAAGATGGAAACCATTGTCCCACAATTGGGCGAGATAAAGCGTTTTCCATTGGACATCATTAGTAATGAGGGACTGTCTTTAGAGTTTTATCCGCAATTTGGTTCTCTGAAGAGTGTAAAAAGAAGTAAATAGTAGTCTTTAAATATGTTTGAAGCATCTTGGTGGAATAATTTGTATACGCGATTTTTAAGTTGGCGTGTACGATATATCAAGGAAAGGAATTTTATTATAATTCTTAGTTTGCTGGTGGGTATTGTCACTGGTTTAGCAGGAGTATTTTTGAAAAATTCCGTTCATTTTACACACCAATTTTTTACAGAGCGTCTTCAGATTGATAGTGGTAGCCTTTTGTTTTTTGTATATCCTTTTATTGGTATATTACTGACCTCTCTTTTTGTAAAGTATTTTGTTCGAGAGGATATTAGTCATGGAGTGACAAAAGTGCTATATGCTATGTCGCGGCAAAATAGTATGATAAAGTCGCACAATAATTACTCATCCATGATTGCCAGTACAATCACAATTGGCTTTGGAGGGTCGGTAGGAACTGAAGCAACGATTGTTTTGACAGGAGCATCTATAGGTTCAAATTTGGCCCGTTTCTTCAGAATGAACTACAAAGTGATGACCTTGATGATTGGTTGTGGGGCTGCGGGTGCAATTGCCGGCATTTTTAAAGCTCCGATTGCCGGCATTGTATTTACGATGGAAGTTTTGATGCTTGATCTAACGATGACATTTCTTATTCCTTTGATGATTTCTGCGATTTCTTCGTACGTTATTGTCTATTTTTTGATGGGAGAGGGTGTCGTTTTGGAATTTGCTGTACAATCCCATTTTGCCTTGGCTAATGTGCCTTATTATATATTATTGGGTATTATGTGTGGGTTTGTTTCTGTGTATTTTATACGTATGAATTTGCGTATAGAGAAATGGATAACAGGATTTCAAAATAATTTTAAGCGTATTCTTATCGGAGGTGCATTATTGGGCTTGTTGATTTATGTCTTTCCCCCATTATATGGTGAGGGCTATACATCTTTGGCTGCACTTTTGAATAATAATGGTGATGCTTTATTGAACAATACTTATTTTTTTGATTTTCGTGCTCATTGGTATGTCGTCGTTTTTTATGTGGTAGCTTTAATTTTCATAAAAGTGGTGGCGACTGCTTTGACGAATGGTAGTGGTGGTGTTGGTGGAGTTTTTGCTCCTAGTCTGTTTACTGGTGGTGTTACTGGTTATTTGATTGCAACGTTGATTAATATGGCTGGTATCGTACATGTGCCGGTGAGTTATTTTGTATTAGCTGGAATGGCAGGAGTGATGTCTGGTGTGATGAATTCTCCTCTGACTGCTATGTTCTTGATTGCAGAGATTACTGGAGGATATAGTTTATTGGTACCGTTGATGATTACTTCTGTGACAGCTCATCTTACAGGGCGGGGGATGGAACCTTATTCTATTTATGCACGACGTTTGGCAATGAAGGGTGATTTGATAACCCATAATAAAGATAAGGCTGTTCTAACTCTGATGAAATTAAATAAAGTAATCGAGACGGATTTACAGACAGTACCGATTAATGCTACTTTGGGAGATTTGGTCAAGAGAGTTTCACGTTCCAGCCGTAATATTTTTCCGGTGGTGAATGAAGACGATGCCTTATTAGGGATTGTGTTGCTGGATGATATCCGCAAAGTGATGTTTAATCAGGATTTATATGACAAAACTTTTGTCCGTGATTTTATGACAACGCCACCAACCATTGTGGATGTAACTGATTCCATGGATTTGGTAATGAAGAAATTTGAAGATACGAAAGCTTGGAACTTACCTGTTATCGAGGATGGACGTTATATAGGGTTTGTTTCTAAGGCAAAGATATTTAATACCTATCGTAGAGTTTTACAGCATTTCTCGGATGAATAAAGTTTTAAGAAGACGGTATGACGATGGATGTAAACAATAATGAAAAATTAGGTATTCGGTCTGGTTTAATTTCTATCATACTGAACCTTTTACTTTTTGCTTTAAAATACTATGCCGGTATTGTTTCGGCCTCCGTAGCTTTGGTAGCAGATGCCTGGCATACTCTTTCTGACTCATTGACCTCCATTGTGCTGATTGTTGGTATTAAATTATCAGCGCAAAAACCGGATAAGGAACATCCGTTTGGACATGGACGTTGGGAGCAAATTTCAGCATTAGTGATAGCGATGGTTTTGGTGTTGGTGGGAATAGAATTTGTTCAGGATGCTGTTGGTAAACTACAGCATCGGGAAATAGCATCTTTTGGTTGGTTGGCTTATACTGTAACTATTTTATCTGTTTTGGTAAAAGAGGGGATGGCAAGATATTCATTCTATGTGGCTAAGAAAATAGGTAGTTCTTCTGTGAAAGCGGATGGTTGGCATCATAGGAGTGATGCGCTTTCGTCTATGGTTGTACTAGCTGGGTTGTTTTTAAGTAATTATTGTTGGTGGATCGATGGAGTATTGGGAATTATCGTGTCTTTTATGCTATTTTATGTAGCTTATGGAATTATACGCGAAGCCGTTAATATTATCTTAGGCGAAGAGCCTTCTGACGAAATGATAGCTCAGATTGAAGAAGTTGTAAGAGTACAAATGGGGGATGATGCTCAACCACATCATTTTCATATTCACCATTATGGAAATCATTCCGAGTTTACGATGCATGTCAAAGTAGATGGTGATATGACGGTTCGGGAAGCACATGAACGAGCCACTCGTGTAGAGCGTTGTTTGAAAGCTCAAATGGATTTGGATGCTACGATACATATAGAGCCTCAATCCATGTAACCTTTATCTGTATATTTCGTTGTAGAGTGGTAAAATTATTTGTTTATCGCTTGTTTATTTCATAAAAAGTAATATTTTTGCGGGACTTTTGAGAAAACGTTAAAAAACTATATAACTATGTATTGGACACTGGAACTTGCTTCAAAATTGGAAGATGCACCATGGCCTGCATCTAAAGATGAGTTAATTGACTACGCTATCCGTTCAGGAGCACCAATGGAAGTGATAGAAAATCTTCAGGATATTGAAGATGATGAGGAAATTTTTGAAAGCATAGAAGACATTTGGCCTGATTATCCGAGTAAGGATGATTTTTTCTTTAATGAAGACGAATACTAAAAGAATTAAGCGACCACAATTTCTGTGGTCGCTTTTTATTTAGTCAATTTCTTCATAGAAGAGTTGATTGTTTTTGAGTGAAATCTCGTATTTTTTTCCTTTAGTGGTTTTGAAGGATAGTGTTTTGTCTGCATATATCAAGGTGCAAGAACTGCCTGCTTTGGAAAGAATTATAGCCTTTTGCAAAGCATTGTTGTCCCAGTAGATGTCGACTTCAAAATTTCCTCTTGCGCATAGACCTGTGATATTTCCTTTATGCCATTCATTGGGTAGTGAGGGGAGCAAGTGTATAAAGCCCATATGACTTTGCATGAGCATTTCAGTAACTCCTGCTGTACCTCCAAAGTTTCCATCTATTTGAAATGGAGGATGTGTATCCCATAGATTATCTAAAGTTCCATTTTTTAGGAGATTAGAGAAGAGTTTATAGGCTCGGTTACCATCATGCAGACGTGCCCATTGATTCAATTTCCAGCCCATACTCCAACCTGTTGCACCATCTCCGCGATGATTGAGCACCACTTTTGATGCATTAGCTAGAGTTGGTGTTGTAATAGGAGAAATTGTATGGCCGGGATGTAATCCAAAGAGATGATTTACATGGCGATGTTGGTCTTGGGGGTTGTCAATATCCTCTGACCATTCCATTAATTGGCCATAGCGGCCTATTTGGTAGGGCACGAGATTTTTGAGTATTTCTTCCCATTGGCGGCGTTCTTTAGCATCAATGCCTAGTACTTTGCTGGCAGAGATGGCATCTTCTAATATTTCACGAATAACAGCATGTGCAAAAGTAGCTCCCTTGTCAATGGGGCCATGTTCTGGCGAAGTGGAAGGTGCTGCAGTATAGCTTCCGTCTGGACGGTGCCAAAGATAGTCTGCTGCAAATTGTGCACTACTTTTAATTAGGTCATAACCGATCTCTTTTAAGAAGCGTTTGTCTCGGGTGT
>CAJJNP010000023.1 GCA_905193145.1 uncultured Odoribacter sp.
ACCGGCAGCGACATGAATTCACATCCTGCATTGAAGGCATCCGGGCCTACAAGCAATAGCAAGTTCACACTCAAGTGAACGCACAGAAACATAATCAGAAAAAGTCCAGATAAACTCATTATGACCTTTTTCCCGATTGAAGAAGTCAAAAAATTACTCATGATTTGTTTTACTATTTATTAATACTGGTTTATTTGCTTATAAACTTTACAAAAGTACTCTTTTCCCTTGAATAAAACTCCAATTTCGTATGTAGAATGGTTCTAAATTCAGAATTTTTTCCGTAATGTGTATTGTGGCAATGTCTTATATTTAGTTTATCTGTTCCCGGCAGTTGATTCCCAGCCCTTTATAGATAGCTTCCTGTATCTTGGTGCGAAAACTCTCCTTTACCAGTTTGTTGTCAAACTCGTTGGGGTAAGTTCGGTTGGACATGAATATGTATATCAGGTCATTGTCCGGGTCACACCATGCCATGATGCCCGTAAAGCCGGTGTGTCCATAGCTGTTCAGTGAGCTTTGTTTGCAGACCGGACTGGTCTTTGTCGTGTCCGGTTCAGGTTTGTCAAATCCCAGTCCGCGGCGGTTGTTGGTAAAGCAGTCATTGCGCTTGGTAAAGGTTTCTACGGTAGCAGCAGTCAGATAGCGTTCGCCTCCATATATTCCTTTGTTCAAATACATTTGACAGATTTTGACCAAATCCTCTGCTGTGGAGAAGAGTCCTGCATGTCCAGCCACTCCGCCCATAAGTGCTGCCGTTGGGTCGTGTACGGAGCCTGATAATTCCGTCTTTCTGTACAGTCGATCATTGCACGACGGTATGATGCGCGATTTTGTCAGGCGTTCCGATGCCTTATAGTCCGTGTTGTTCATTCCTAGACGGCTGAAAAAACGCTCTTTGCAATATCTGCTGATGCTTTCTCCGGTTGTTTCTTCAACGGCATGTTGGAGCAGTATGAAGCCGAGGTCGCTGTAGGCGTATTTGGGGGAGGTTGCCAGATGTGAGTTTAGTATAGCATATTCTATCGAGTCTTTGTAGGTTGGAAATATGTACACACCTGGGGAAACAAATTGGTATCCTTCTTTGGGCTTGTTCGAAAGGGTGCTGTCTTTGAAATGGAAATTCGGATTTACATACAGCCGGTCTTTCAAACGCAGTGTATTGGTCGGAGTTTTTTTTACAGTAAACAATCTTCCGGACAGTGATTTTTTATCGATAGCATTGAGGAACAGGGATAGCGAAGGTTTTAAACCTGCATGGTGGCAAAGCACTTCCCTTACGGTGATGTTTTTTTTGTCTGTTGTCGTCAGTTGGTTGTAATAACGGCTGAGCGGAGCATCTAGGTCTATGATTTTTTCATCATATAATTTCATGACAGCCGGCAATGTAGCCGTTATCTTGGTTACTGATGCAATATCATAAATGTCCGTAGTGGTGTTTGCTTTTTTCTTGGCGTATGTATGATATCCGAATGCTTTGTCATAGATAACGCTTCCTTTGTATGCCACTAGTACCTGACAGCCGGGAGTTGCATGGATAGAAACGGCCCGTTTGCATAGAGAGTCTATCTTCTTAAAGCTGTTGGCAGATAACCCTTTGCTTTCCGGCGATTCGTAGCTGAGACGGGTCTTGGGTGTACAGATGCCACAGCCGGCACGATAGACCGAGTCGATACTTACAGGCAGTTGTCCCCGGATACCGATACCTCCGAATATGGCTTGGGCAGCGTATTGTTGGGAATATAGATGTTTGTCATAGGATACTAAAAGTGCGTCCGGATTTGTAGAGAGGTAAGGTTTCAATCCATAGGGAATGGCGGGTTGGCATATAATGATGCGTTTGCCTTTCAGTTTTTCCACCAGAAGTTTTAGTGATTCCGAATAGCCGAATTGCCCTTTGGCAGAATTGTTACCGGCTTGGTTATATATGATGATGCAGTTGTAGTGCGCCAGTCTTTTTTGCCAGCTGGCCACTTCTTCTTCTGACAGTTTGCGTTTTGCAGTAAAGTTGCTCACTTGGGTGTAGCGTTGCAGCATGGTTTGAAAATTGTTTACCTTATCGCTGCCGAAATTGATACTTGCAATTTTCAGAGTATCCAAACGTTTTAGCGGTAGTAACGAATCATTGTTTTTCACTAGCGTGATAGCTTCTTTGTACAGGCGTTCTTTGAGAGCGATGTCTGTCGCCGGATTAAGGCGCGACCATAGTCCGGCCTCCTCCGACGGGTGCAGGTTGTGTAGTGCATACGTGTATTTGCATGCGAGTATTTTCCGGCAGGCCTCTGTTATCATGCTTTCGCTGATTTTCTGCGTTTTAACAGCCTCTTTGATTGCGGTTACTGCTTTGGCAATGTCTTGTGGGAATAGTAGCACGTCATTTCCGGCCAACAGTGCTTTTACTTCAGCTTCTCCGGGAGGGGTATTATCGGTCACTCCTTTCATATTCATGGCGTCCGTAAAGCAGATGCCGCGAAATCCTAAGGTGCCTTTCAGAAGATTGTCGACAATGATAGGGGAGAGGGAGGCTGGCACACCTGTACTGTCCAAAGCCGGTACATTCAGATGCGAATTCATGATGGCGGGCACCTCTGCTTCTATCAAGGCCCGGTATGGATATAGCTCGATAGAATCCAGTCTCCTGCGCGGGTGCGAAATGGTGGGTAATGCCTTGTGTGAATCCGTATCCGTATCTCCGTGTCCGGGGAAATGTTTGGCTACTGGCAATACGCCACCAGCGATGGAGCCTTTCATGAAGAGAATGGCTTTTTGCGACACTTCTTCCGGATCTTCTCCGAACGAACGGATGCCTATTACCGGATTGGCAGGATTGCTGTTGATGTCTACTACGGGAGCAAAATTGACATGGACTCCCAGTTCATGGCAGTGGCGGGCAATGGTTTCTCCCAATGCAAAAATCAGACTGTCGTTTCGGATAGCACCGATTATTCCCATCTTTGGAAATTCCATGGCGCTTTTGAGACGCCAGCCTGCACCATGTTCTGCGTCCAAGCCGATTAACAACGGATACTTGGCTGCTTTTTGATAGCGGTTTGTCAATTTCACTTGACGGGTTGGATCTCCTTGAAAAAATATGATGCCACCGATGTGGTATTTCTTTATTTGTTGTTCAATGTCTGCCTCATGAGTCTCGCTTTGATTACTGTATGCGGCAATCATAAACAGTTGTCCGATTTTTTCGTCCAGCGTCATGCTCTGGAGGATTGAGTCTGCCCAGTGTTCGTTGGAATAGGTGGCATTATGAGTTTGTGCATAGCCGGTGGCAGAAAGAAAAAATGTGATAATAGTTATAAAAATCCCCGTTTTCATATTTCTCGCTAAATATAGCGCAAATGTAACAAAAAGAGAGGGCCTTGATTCTTCAAGACCCTCTCCATGTTTATAACAATTGTTAAATTACTTCAACAGCTCAGCAACTTTTGCTTTTAAAGCTTCGCCTCTCAAGTTTTTAGCAACGATTACATTGTTTTCGTCCAAAACAACCAAGTGAGGAATACCGTTTACACCATACAATTGAGCAGCTTCACAGCCCCAACCTTTCAGGTCTGATACGTGATTCCAAGTTAAATTGTCATCTTTGATAGCTTTCAACCAAGCATCTTTGTCGTTATCAAGAGATACGCTCAAGATTTCCAGTCCTTTCGGATGCAATTCTTTGTACATAGCCACAACATTCGGGTTTTCTCCACGGCAAGGTCCGCACCAAGATGCCCAGAAATCAATCACTTTTACTTTTGCCTTGATTGAGTGCATAGAAAGAGGTTTGCCTTCCGGAGTGTTCAGTGTAAAGTCCGGTGCAACTTTTCCGATAGCAACAGCTGCCAGTTTCTGGATTCTGTCATTGATCATTTTTCCCGGTTGAGTAGCTTTGGCATTTGCTCCCAGCAATTCATATTTAGCCTGCAAATCTTCTACTTCCATACCGCCCATTTGACTTGCCACCATATAGGCTGCCACGTATGAGTCTGCATTTGCTTTGATTAAAGCGTCTGCTTTTGCAGCTCCGTCTTCTGCTGCTTTGTTGAAATCAGCTTCAATTTGCGCCATTTTTTCTTTATCTTCGGCTTGTGAAGCTTCTCCATAAGCTTTGTATAATTCGCTTTGGGTTTTTCTGATTTCAGTGTTGATAGCCATGAAATCATTGTATAGCTTCTGATTGGCTGTTCCTTCGATTTTGTTTCCGGCCGGATCATTCATATTTAATGTAGCCGTGTATACTGTGTTTTCCAGGAAAATCGGCATACCACCTCTTTTGCCTTCAATCATCAGGTAAGCGTCTGTCAATTCATTCACGGTTCCTGACAGGACGAATTTACCTTCTGCAATAGCAGCTTTGGCCAAGGTGTCTAATTTCTGGTCTGCTTGTTTTACTAAAATAACGTTTCCGGCAGTTTCTCCGGCGATTGTTCCGTTTACTGTAAATTTCGGAGTTGAATTACATGCTGCCAGGGATAATGCGATAGCGGCAATAGGAAATAGAGTTTTCTTCATGGTTTTATGAATTTGTTCTGATATTTAACAAACACAAAGATAGGGATAAAAATGACAAAACGATGCGGGAGCATCGTTTTGTCATGTTAATATTTAGTTAATCTTTCGCTTCATAAACCAGAATTCTTTGAAGGCTATATTTATGCGCAGTTTGGCAAATTTTTCTCGTACCAGACCGTCCTTTTCGGTTCCTCGCACGCCAAAGTCCAGAGCTACTCCTAACAATAGGGCATTGTTCTGAATATAAAATGGCATTTGTGCCCCTAAGGTAAATCCGTAAGTGCGGATATCTGTATCCTTGATGTGTATTTCGGAATCATTGAAGTAGGCTCCTGCCATATAAGTGTTGCGTTGTCTCCAGAAACGTCCCATCTCTTCCGGTGTCCAGGATATTCCCAATGCTGCCTTGTGGGCATTTTGAAGATTTTGTTTGACACCAAACTCTTCATAGTCGGACATTTTCTGGAAAGTATAGTCACCTGCGATTTGCAGTTTGTTTTTATATTCATAGGTCAGACCGCTGTTGATTCTGAACGGGTATTTGATGTAGCCCCGTTTCAAGGTCTCGTCATCCAGCATGGTGGATGTTCCGGTGCTATGTACTTTGTAGGAAATGAACTCTTTCTTGGCCCACATCCGTTGTGTAAAGTTCATACTGGTACCCAGAATCAAGTTTGATTTGGGTGTCACCTTGAATTTATACTGGATTCCCGGATTGAACAGAATGTCGTGGATACGTACATTCTCGCTGGTGCGGATATAATAACTGTTAAGCATGTTGGCTGCCAAAGTCTGGCGTTTTTCCAATTTACCGAACACATACGAGAAATTAATACCCAAAGACAGGTTTTTGTATCTCCAGCCAAATCCGGCATACATGTCGTTCAGACCACCTTCACCTTGGATGTTCTGGTTGAATGTCGTATTGGCACTTCCTGAAATGCGGTCGCTGTACAATATGTCGTATCCTACGTCAGATTTCTCCGTAAAACCAAAGGAGAAGAAAAGTTGTTTATACAAACGGAGAGCCATCACCAAATAGGCATTTTGTGCCACATTATAGTGGGACGATTCCTTGTTGGTGGATATCCAAGTGACCTCACCGCTCAATGCTCCCTGAAAATAGAAACGCATGCTGTCCAATGCTGTATAGGAAGCCGGATTTAAAAAGTTGATATTCCGGTTGTCCCTCATACCTGCTGACACGCCGCCCATAGCTGAATAAGGGCCGTTGTTTTCCGGTTGCAACCCGATGCCGTATAGAGAGTAGGGCGTTCCGCTATTGTCCTGGCCGTAGGTATATAGGGATAAAATCGATAGTATAAACAGGCTTAGAAATATTTTTTTCATAATGCATTATTGTTTATAATTGGCATAATAGAATCTCACAACCGGCGTTTCGGTAACAATCATCTGGTCGTATGACAAATTCATGTATGGAACGCTTAAAAGCACCTGCTGTCCCTTTTGTGAGGTGGAGTTTATAGTTTGCCGTTGATAGTATTCTGTCATATCAAATACAAACATACTTTTGTTCGGGTTTGTCTGATTGATTTGCAACAGACCGTTGACCGGGCTGTCAGAATTGTTTGCCAGTCTGCCGGTGATTCTATTTAACTCGTCTGTGGTGTAGACGGTGATGTACGGCGGAAAACCGAGCGGCAGTTTTTCGATATACTGCACGTTTACTTCCATCTGTGCTTTGATGATTGTAGAGTACACCTGATTTTTGGGCACTTTCGGCAACTCCAGTTTCACCATATAGCCTGCCAGACCTTGGGTAATGGCTTTCTTCGCTTTGTCCAGAGATACTGTGCAGGTGTCATATTTCAGTTCTTCAAAATCGGTCCCGCTGCGGTCGGTCTTGAATTGATTATATTGCATATTCAATTGCGCCAGAGGAAATCTCAGTTTTTTTGATTCTGTATTTTCCCGATAGTTGAATTGTAAATACAAACTGTCTGCTTTTGCTTTGATGGAGAAAAGACAAGTGTTGTCTTCGTCAGGAACGATAGCGAGCCCTTTGAAGTACTCCAAAAATTTCAAGAAAGCGAACTCGCTGCTGTTGCTCATCTCATAGATATCATCCGTGCGTTTGTAACGGATTCTTTCAAACAGGTCATGCGCGAGGGTATCGTCTACGCGGAAATAAGAGTTGTTGATACCCGAAACGGTCGGAAGAAATTTGTTTTCAGCGATGCATGAATCCAGCTCTATCGGTGTATTGTTATAAAAGAAACCGCCTCTTTCGTAGTCGAATTCCGGAAGTTTTTTCAACTGGTATAGACGCAAAATCTGTTCTTTACGCTCGAAAATGGTGTCTCCCCACATGTTTCCGGCATAGGAGATGTGAAAAGTGGTGGAGTCAAGCACTGCGTTGGCTGCAATCTTGGGATAGCTCGCCGGAGTAATCTGGAAACACGGGGTTGCAGTTGTAATGCCTCCCTGTGCTGGGGTTTTCTTGTCCTGATATTTGCCGACAATGAGTTTGGGTATGATACTGCTGCTGTTGCCGTATCTGCCCATTGAGGTGATAAACGAGTCAAGACGGACGGTCGCTACGGAGGTTACCGGGATTTCCATCTCTTCAATATAGTTTCCATTGACCACCATATCCTGCCCGATTGTCTTCAAGTCGTTGTTGCAGGCATATATAAGGAATAGTGCGCCAATGAGCCCCAAACATATTCGCTTCATAAATCTTTCGTTTATTATTGATAATTGGCTGCGAAGGTAAAATTATTTTCTAAAAATTCCTTGCCTGTCCTTTATATTTTACTAAAAGTTAACGAACAGACAAAGTTTGTTGCTCCATATACAAAAAATGGGATGCTTCTGCATCCCATTTTTTGTATATTTTTATCTGACTGTTAATAGTCATTGTTGTCATCTTCTTTAATGCCCGGATAGAATACCCAAGTAGAGTTGTCGTCCGATGTAGAGATGGACGAACCTCCGGTAGTGATATAGCCATAGTCTCCATACGAAAAGCCGATAGCTCCAAAACGGGTAATCATAGCAGCCGGGAAACCGGTCACCTCGTTCCAACGGTCTCTGTTGATGTCGTATAACCAGCAAGATCTTTTGTTTCCGCCTGCGATAAAGCCTTTAGTAACACCTCTGTCTACAGCGGCAAAGGCAATGGCATAGCTGCGTGGTATATCATCATAATCATCGTTCCATTTTCCGCTCAAGTCCTTTAATGGAGCCATTCTATGCCATTCTCCATCAAATATATGTACATCTGTACAAGCAGATCCGGCTGTTCCCAAGCAAACAACAGTACGTTCTCCGATTGTGAAAGTTACAGCACCTACACGGCTGTCGCCATTGAAGTTGGAATCGCTCCATTTACCGGTTTTCGGGTCGTAGCAGAAGATGGTTTTGAATACACGGTTTTTCAACTGACCGGTACCAACATATCCTTTACCGTTATGAGTAAATGCGATACCGTCTGCAAACGAACATTCTTCCGAGTTCTTTTCAAAATCGGTGATGTCAATTTTTTTGAAATCTCCGTTATCTTCTTTTATCCATTCTTTTTTATCCAAGTCGAACAGATAGAAGTCGCTAAAATACTCTTCGATGGTATGTCCGGCAAACGTACCACGGTATCCGGCTCCTACGTAGGCAATGCGGTCAATCACAAATGCAACAGAACCTTTACGTCCTTCTTTCGGGAAATCGCCATCGGCAACTTTTTGCCATCCTGCACCGTTATATACCCAAAAATCTCTCATATACTGGTCGGCATTTGTAGTCAGGTTGCTGTTATATCCCATACCGATATAAACATCTCCGTTTTTAGGGTCAGTGAACGACACGGCACACACGCGGTTACCTCCCGAGAATTCCACTGATTTTGCCCAGTCTCCATGTGTATCATCGTTTGAATCGCAGGCAACAAAGAACAAGCCCATCAGAGCAAGAAATAATAAATTTAGTTTCTTCATACGTTGTTTTTTATCATTAATGACTTTTATTTTTCTCATAAAACAAGGCAAAACTACATAATTTTTAGTGAGATTTGCAAGAAAATCAAAAGATAAAATCACACAAACAGGAAGATTACATATTTTTAACTAAGTCTGTTTTCTCCGAAAGCGTTTTTTTATTTCTCCCTTTCGCCTCTCACAGGCGTCCCACCGATGTCTCACTCACCTCTCACGTTTCTCCGTTCCTCCTCCGTTGTTCCTCCGAAGCTCGTCCGAACCGGTACGGGTTAGCAACGGAGCAGCTTCCCACCGACATCGGAGGATTGAGGGAGGGGTGTAGGAGGTGTCGGGTAGGGATGTATATGCAAAATAATGGGAGGAAAATTTGGAAAACCTCTGTTTCCGGCTATATATTTGTAGCCGTTGAAATCAGTTGGAGATAAGACTATGTTGATGAATAGAATCCGGATAATTATATTTTTTTTGTTGTTGGCAACGATGACTGTCAAAGCTCAGTGGAACACCGGCAGTATGCTGCGGATGGGGCAGAATGCCATCTATTTTGACGACTATGTGAGTGCTATTGAGAATTTTAACGGAATTATCCGGGTGAAACCCTATTTGTCGGAGCCTTACTTTTTTCGGGGGCTTGCCAAGCAGAATCTGGACGACCACGAAGGGGCTTTGTCTGACTTTACAAAGGCTTTGGAATTGAATCCCAATTATTTTCATGCCTATCTCTATCGGGGGGTGGCATTGAGCAGTATGCAGCGTTTTGAGGAGGCCCTGGAGGATTTCAATGAGGCTATCTCGCTCGATCCTGCCGCGGCGTATGCTTATGCCTATCGAGGAATGACGGAGGCTGCCATGGGCAGGTATAAGGAGGCTGAACGCGACTATTCCAAAGCATTGATGTTGGACGACCAGTTGCTGGCTGCTTATCTGAACCGAGCCATGGTGCGTGAAAAGCTGGAAAAGTGGGAAGGGGCCATGGCCGACTGCAATGCGGCAATCCGTCTGAATATGTTTTCCGATGATGCCTACGGATTGCGCGGATATCTCCATTACCAGCAAAAGGATTATCACAATGCCATTGAGGATTTTAACCGTGCCTTGAAAGCCAATCCGGAAAACAAACGCATTCTGATGAGCCGCGCCATGGTGTGGTATGAGATGAAAAAGTATCCGGAGACTCTGGCAGACTATTCCAAAGTGATAGATATAGACAGTAATTACATTTATGCTTACTACAACCGTGCGCTTTTGCGGGCAGAGGTGGGCGAGACCAACGCTGCCATCAGCGACTTGGACAAGGTGGTGGAAATGAATCCGGACAATATCCTTATATTTTTCAATCGCGGATTGCTGAAAATGGAAATCAAGGACTGGTATGGTGCATACGATGATTTCACCGAGAGTATCCGTCTGTATCCTGATTTTGTGAAGGCCTATCTGGTGCGTTCGGCTGTAGACGAGGAGCTTAACCGGATGGAGGAGGCGGAAAAAGACCGTTATGCAGCCATGCGGATTATGGACCGTTACAAGCGGATGAAGGCAGGTGACAGAAATGCGCTGGTCGATACGACAGCCAATTTCCGCAAGTTGATAGACATCAATGCCCGTCAGGACGAAGTGCGGGATGTCATAAACGGACGGGTGCAGGACAAGCGTGTCATCATCGAATTGCAGGAGGTCTTTTTTGTTCAGTATCTGAGTCTGGATTCTTTGCGGAGCGGTAAGGTACAATATTACAATAAGCATATCATGGCTTATAATCAGGCTCACAATTACCGTCCTTCGATTACCGTGTGCAACAAGCGTCCGGTCTATCCGGAGGGCTTTGTGCAGACAAATATCGGCGAATTGTCGGCCCGTATATCCGGGACGGAAAAGGCAGACGACTATCTGTTGCGTGGCGGTTTTTATCTGAGCAGCGGCGACTATCCGGCGGCAATCGCCGACTTTTCTGCAATCACTGCCCGTGAACCGGACAATCTGCTGGCATTGTTCAATCTGGCAAATGCGCGGATGATGATGTATGATTATATTGAATCTGTCGATGACAAGACTCCGCGTGTGGTGGGTGAGCGTCCCAACGAGATTCGGAAGGTGGATTATTCGCTTGTACTGGAAGGTTATCGCAGGTGTCTGGAAATCGACCCTGATTTCGTGTTTGCCCGTTTCAATATTGGAAATGTCTATGCCAAGAACGGCGAAATAGACAAGGCGATAGAGGTCTATACACAAGTTATCCGACAGGATAGGGAATTAGCGGAAGCCTATTTCAACCGCGGTCTGTTGTATATATACATCGGTCAGAAGGCTCAGGCGAGCGCTGATCTCAGCAAGGCCGGCGAGTTGGGCATCACAAGTGCATATAACATCATCAAGCGTTATTGTCGGGAGGAAGAGTAGGGACGGACGGCTATGATGCAAGTCTGAAATGCAATGAATTATATCGAATGTCATCATGTTGCAGAGAAAGTCGCCGGTGTGATATTGTCGTTAAAACGGGTTTGAAAATCCGGTAACTTTTTCTAACTTTGCAATAACATAAAAACTAAAGCCATGTTCAGGGGAAATGAAATTATCCGATTTGACTGGGCGATGAAACGCCTGTTGCGCCAGAAAGCAAACTTTGTGGTGCTGGAGAGTTTTTTGAGCGAATTGTTGGGTGATAAAATCAAAATTCACCGCATTCTGGAAAGTGAGGGAAACAAGGAAAACGCGGACGACAAGTTCAATCGGGTGGATATTTTAGCTGAAAACATGAAAGGGGAACTGATCATCATCGAGGTCCAAAATACGCGGGAGTTGTATTATTTCCAACGGATGCTTTACGGCACGGCAAAGGCAGTGACGGAATATATGCATGAGGGATCGCGCTATTCCGAGGTGAAAAAGGTGTATTCGGTGAACATTGTATATTTCGACCTGGGACAGGGAGAGGATTACATCTACCACGGGAAATCGGTGTTTACCGGCATGCACACGGGGGACATCCTGAAGTTGTCAAGGAAGCAGCAAGAGGTGTTTGTCCAAGAAAATGCGGGGGATATTTTTCCGGAGTATTACGTGTTGCGGGTAAATGAGTTCAACCGACATGCCACCACTCCTTTGGACGAATGGATCGATTTCCTGAAATCCGGTAGGATTGACAAAGATACCCAAGTGGAAGGGTTGAAGGCTGCCCACGAATGTCTGCGGGTCTCTATGCTCTCCGATACGGAACGTCTTGCCTATGACCATTACCTGGACAATATGCGGGTGCAATGGGATGTTCTGACCACTGCCCGCATCGAAGGGAAAGACGAAGGGTTTGCGGAGGGAAAAGCAGAAGGGTTTGCGGAAGGGAGAGCGGAAGGGAGAGCAGAAGGGAGAGCAGAAGGAAGAGCAGAAGGAAGAGCAGAAGGAGAACGGCAGAAACAATTGGAAATTGCCCGTGGGATGAAAGGGAAAGGTCTGCCGACGGATTTGATTGCAGAATTAACAAAACTGCCCAAAGAAGAAATACTCGAATTATAGGCTCGGCGTAATCGTGTCAATCACTAATACTGTTCCTTTTGACAATATGCGATATACTTGTACCGCTTCCGGTTTGATTGTTCAATCTGGCAAATGCGCGGATGATGATGTATGATTATATCGAATCTGTCGACGACAAGACTCCGCGAGTGGTGGGTGAGCGTCCCAACGAGATTCGGAAGGTGGGTTGTATATATACATCGGTCAGAAGGCTCAGGCGAGCGCCGACCTCAGCAAGGCCGGCGAGTTGGGCATCACGAGTGCATATAACATCATCAAGCGTTATTGTCGGGAGGAAGAGTAGGGACGGACGGCTATGATGCAAGTCTGAAATGCAATGAATTATATCGAATGTCATCATGTTGCAGAGAAAGTCGCCGGTGTGATATTGTCGTTAAAACGGGTTTGAAAATCCGGTAACTTTTTCTAACTTTGCAATAACATAAAAACTAAAGCCATGTTCAGGGGAAATGAAATTATCCGATTTGACTGGGCGATGAAACGCCTGTTGCGCCAGAAAGCAAACTTTGTGGTGCTGGAGAGTTTTTTGAGCGAATTGTTGGGTGATAAAATCAAAATTCACCGCATTCTGGAAAGTGAGGGAAACAAGGAAAACGCGGACGACAAGTTCAATCGGGTGGATATTTTAGCTGAAAACATGAAAGGGGAACTGATCATCATCGAGGTCCAAAATACGCGGGAGTTGTATTATTTCCAACGGATGCTTTACGGCACGGCAAAGGCAGTGACGGAATATATGCATGAGGGATCGCGCTATTCCGAGGTGAAAAAGGTGTATTCGGTGAACATTGTATATTTCGACCTGGGACAGGGAGAGGATTACATCTACCACGGGAAATCGGTGTTTACCGGCATGCACACGGGGGACATCCTGAAGTTGTCAAGGAAGCAGCAAGAGGTGTTTGTCCAAGAAAATGCGGGGGATATTTTTCCGGAGTATTACGTGTTGCGGGTAAATGAGTTCAACCGACATGCCACCACTCCTTTGGACGAATGGATCGATTTCCTGAAATCCGGTAGGATTGACAAAGATACCCAAGTGGAAGGGTTGAAGGCTGCCCACGAATGTCTGCGGGTCTCTATGCTCTCCGATACGGAACGTCTTGCCTATGACCATTACCTGGACAATATGCGGGTGCAATGGGATGTTCTGACCACTGCCCGCATCGAAGGGAAAGACGAAGGGTTTGCGGAGGGAAAAGCAGAAGGGTTTGCAGAAGGGAGAGCAGAAGGAGAACGGCAAAAACAATTGGAAATTGCCCGTGGGATGAAAGGGAAAGGTCTGCCAACGGATTTGATTGCAGAATTAACAAAACTGCCAAAAGAAGAAATACTCGAATTATAGGCTTGGCGTAATCGTGTCAATCACTAATACTGTTCCTTTTGACAATATGCTAGCAACCGTTTGATTTTTATTTTCAATTGATAATATGTTTCTTTGTGTAAATGATTAAAACTGAAATCATGAAGAAACTAAAATTTTTAGTGGCATCGCTTTTATTATTACTATTGTTTAATTATTATAAAGGTATAAGGTCGTGTTTAAGATTATATGTTTTTTTGTATTGATATTTGCATTTTTTGCTTGTAGTCATAGAAATAAAGATATCGATTATTTGAATGGGAATATGGTATCTTTCAGTAAAGATAGTGTTCGAACACAGAAAATGAAAAGTTATGCTATTGGTGTGGCGAATTGTGGCTATGGGATGTTTTCTGTATATGATTCTTTATTGATATTTTGGAATCCCAATATCCCTGATCATTTTTTTTGTATATATAGTGTGGATACAGAAAAAGAGCTAGGCTTCTTTTGTAATAAAGGACGAGGGCATAATGAGTTTTTTTCGATTGGACCTATAAATCAATTATTTCAAACAGAAGATGATTTGAAAACTGTTGTTTGTGATTATAATGCAAAGAAAATATATAATTGGAATATAAGCCAGTCAATCTTAAAGCACAATACAGTATTTGATACGATTGTTTCCTATAAGCATTTGGAGAATATAATGAATTCGATGGTGAATGATTTGTTTTATTTATCAGAAAATGTTTATCTTGCTAAAATGAATTCGTTGTATTTTGAGGAAAGTGAAAAATTACTTTCTTATTATCAAAAGTGGGAGATGGCAGATAATAAGATTGGTGATTTATCTTTATATAAGGGAGTTGTAGTAGGAAATGAAAAAGAATATGAACAACTTAGAGGTAGAACCTATTCAGTTGATGTGATAAAACCGGATGGAACAAAGGTGGTTCAGGCAATGCGAGAAGTTCCTCAGATTAATATAATAGATATAAAAACTGGTCAGACAACTTTTTACCGGCTTTCGGATATTTCTGAAACTTCAATTTTTGGTAAGGAAAGCGGTAATAATGTTTATTATAATAGTGTTCAGGCTGATGATAAATATATCTATGCGACATATTGGGGAAAAAAGCAATGGGAGGTAGGACCGGGAAGCAAGTCTCCTTGTATTCGTTTGATTCATGTGTTTGATTGGGATGGTAATTTATTGTATGAATTGGAAGCAGATCGTCCATTTTTTAGAATAGCTTTAGATCCGATAAGAAATCGATTATATACCGCAGATTTAAATACGGATGAAATGTATTATCTTGATTTGAATGAATTTTAGCTTTTTGCAAGAAATATATTTTGTTGTCCCTTTGAAATGCGCCAACCAAAGCAGGCAGTGGGGATAGTAATCGATTTTGCAAAAGATGTTCATGATGCTTGGACGTGCTGAGAAAGCCGGCAGCGGTGTGGATAAGATTGTGAGTGGATGGAAATATCTGGGTTGGCCGCTTCCTACTGTTGCGGAAGAAATACGACCGGACTATGTGGTGCTGACCATGCTGTTGGATACGGAACCCGACAAGAAAACGACACAAGAAAACGACACAAGAAAACGACACAGGAAAACGACACAGGAAAACCCGACAAGAAAGTCCAATAAGCAGGCATTGCGGAGGGAGCAAATCTTGGAGTTCTGCATTGAGCCAAAGTCGTTATCTGACATCATGCAGCATTTGGGGCTGAAAGCCCGAAAAAATATGATGAATGTCTATATCAATCCGATGATTAGTGCTGGGGTGTTGGAAATGACGGAGCCAGACAATCCTACAAGCCGTAATCAGATGTATGTGGCGGTGAGGGAGGATATTTTCTTGAAGGCGACAAATGCTTGAAAAAAAGCCATTGCAGCATCCAGTCGTGTGTATATGAAGGAGTGACAATGTCAGAGGCTGAAAGATTTATGGAGGCAAATGTGGAAGCGTTGATGCGCGGAGCAAGTGGTGGAGGAAGTGAATATAAACTCCAACGAGAGTGAGAATTTGTGATATTTTTTTATGAGAAAGATATTATTTTTGTTGGTGATTTTAAATCAAGCTTGTGGCATTTTATGAGTCAATACCAATTATCAGACTTTATGACATGAATACACATTATGCCTTAGGATTGAACGAACAGCATCTTTCAGAGTTGTATGTTTTTGATTTGTAGCAGACGTTGCGTCTGTCAGGATATAGCCGTCGCCGGTGTATTTCAGGGTCAGGGAGGGGTCGTCTTTCAGAAGGGTGCGGACATGGCTGGCATATTTCTTGAGTTCCGGGTCCTTGTTCATGCTGGCATTTCCCCAAATTCCCTGGACGAGATATTCCCGTTCTGCCACTTCGTTTCTTTTGGCGCATAACAGTTGCAGCATGCGCCCGTCTGTAGGCTTGACCTCTGTCCGACTGCCGTCTATTGTGAGAATCCTTGTGGCTGCCTGGTAAGTGGTGTGTTCCGACAATCGGAAGAGGTGGGGTGTCTGTTTGTGTTGCAGAATCTTGGTGCGGATATGGTTCAGGTGGGCAACCAGTACTTCCGGCGACCGCTCTTTGCAGACAAATTCATCGGCTCCGGCATCCAGTATGGCAATCTCCTTGGCTGGTTCGCTGTGGGTGGTGTAAACGATGATATGGGTCTGTGTATCATGCTCCCTGACAAGACGTGTCACTTCCAGTCCGTCTTTCTCCGGCATGTCGAGGTCGAGCAGCAGAAGATCGGGGCGGTTCTCTCTGTATGCGTTCCAGGCTTGTGCTCCGTCTGCTGTTGTTTTTACTTCAAAACCTTCTTTTTCAAGAATGTGTTTGGTCAGTTCGGCACAGAGGGTATCGTCTTCAGCGTATAATATTTTAATCTTCTGTTCGTCCATGTTGTTATTTTCTGTATTTGTGTGGAATATGCGGTTCTTTGTATAGGGTGGCAATGACTCTTGTTCCTTTCCCTTCCGTGCTTTCGATGCGGATATTGCCGCCGTGTGCTTCGAGAACAAGACGTGCGTAGAACAGTCCGAGCCCGTGTCCTTTAATCTTCTTGCCTTTGGGTCCGTTTCCGCGGTAATAGCGTTCGAAAATATGCTTCAGGTCCTCTGCCGGGATGCCGGGACCATTGTCCCGTATGCTGATTTGCACTTGTCCGCTGTCCGGTTCGGAACAGTGGATGCTGATTCGGGTGTCGTTGCCGGAATATTTGATGGCATTGTCAATCAGGTTTTGGAATACAGCAGCGAGAAAGTGATAGTCGCCTGTAACAGTCGGATGTTCCGTTTGGAATACGGTCTCGATATGCAGCTGCTGGTCTGTCTGCAGGTTCCATGCCACCGGCACGGTCAGGCTCTCCAGCATCCGGTGGAGGTCGACGGCTTGCAGGTTCAGTTTGAGTCCTCGCTCGTCGGTCGATTGCAGTAGCATTCGGTTGATGGATTGCAGCATTCCGTTGAGTTGAGATTGGCTCTGTTCGAACAGCGGGCGGAGGTCCTCCGGCATTTTTTCCTGCAGCAGATAGCCCATCTTGATTTGGTTGGCAACGGGGTGTTTCAGGTCGTGTACCAACTGGTGGATAAACATTTCCCTGTACTCTCCTCTTTTCTTCTCTTTCTGGATGGAGCGGAAAAAATCGATAATGAAGAGGACAAACAGGACCGTGATGACAATTGTGATGATGATTTGTCCGGCTGCTGCTTTTGCGAAGAGTATGGCAGGGTAATCGTATGTGGCATACAGGGTGTTGGGGGATATGTATCCGAGCGGTCTGCAATATTCGGCATTCTCCGGCACTGCTTCGTGCGATGGAGGAAAGGAGTCGACAACCTTTCCGAGGCTGTCCAGGATAGTGAATTGCAGATGGGGCATATCAACCAGCATGGAGTCCTGTTTCATTTCGGCATATTCGTAGAGGTGTTCGAGCGTCCATTTTCGGATGTTTCGTGTGTCATAGAGGCATCTTATGGAGATTTTCCTGATTTCGTCTTTTTTGTGCAGTTGTTTTCTGATTACCTTGTTGTCGATGACGAAGGTGAGTTCGTCTGTTGAGGCATTATAGCCATGAGCATTTTTTATATTCGTATTTTTTATATTGAATTCGTAGATGAATCCGTCCAGCAAGTCGTTTCGCTGGTAGACGTAGCGGGCTTTATATTCCTGATACAGGCGATAGAGGTGTATGGTCTGATTGCATAGAATCAGGCACATGGCAGAAAATACGATCCATTTCAGACGCTGTTTCATAGTGTGGTTGTTTGCAACAAAGTTAGCATAAATTTGCAACCGATTTGCAACCGTTTAATTTTTTATTTCATTTTTTATTGTACATTTTTGCAGAGGACTTGAAAATGTAATTATGCGTAATAAATTTCTAAAAATAGCAGGCGTGGCGGTATTGGGAGTGATATTGCTGTGCGTTTTGTTAGGAGTGTTTCAAAGACCGGTCAACCGGGGCATCTGGCTGATGGAAAATGTGGAGGCACTGACTTCCGGCGAGACGGGGGGGTACACGTTCGTTGTATCACATCGAAAGGTTTTTGTCATATGGGGAATTCTATAACAAAAGGGATACTATTTGTTGAATAGATATGGAAAAGATACTTTATATAGTAGGAATGGGGATGCTGTTCGGATGTTCGGACAGTTATCTTGTCGATAACGGAGTGAATTTTTCTGAAGGGAAACCTTGCGGGATGGTTCGTATGGCGGATTTGTCTTCAACGGGCATATACGCAATCAACGGATTTGCAAAACATGGAGAAAAGCTGGTGATGGGTTCTTCGTATATGTAACAAGGGGTGGCATATGCAGTGGATTTGTCGTCACCCCTTACGAAAGCGTTGCCGATGACGGAAACGTATGTGGATAAGGCGTACCGGACTTTGAGCTCTTTCAGTTCGTTTGACGGCAAAAGTGTGACGGCATTGGATTTCAAGACCGGAGAACTGCTTGAAAATGCGGTTTCCGATGCTGAAACCGGAGAGAAGGTGGTGTGTCTGCCAAAGGGCAGACAGCATCTGGCTGCCGTGAAAACAGGGGATTTTGTGCTTTCCACCGGTGTTTATGAAGAAGGACGCTATCTGCTCTATTCTCTGGCTGACAGTACGGAGCATTACAGTCTTTCCTACCCCGGACATCCGGACTATCCGGAGATTGGAGAAAAGACCAAAGGAGTGTTGTATGCAAGCAGTATCCTGCGGATACATCCGGATGGAAACCGGTTTGTCTGTGCGGACATGTACAGCGGGGTGTTGGATTTTTGCCGGATAGATTCCGACAGCATCAGCCGGATAAAGCTGGAGCGTTTGAGCTATCCCCGGGTGGAAATCGAGGAACAGCCCTCGGTGCGTGTAGCCTACAGCAAGCGCAACCGTATCGGCTTTATGGATGTGGCAGTGACTTCCGAACGGGTATATGCCCTCTACTCCGGCAAGACATACGAAAAGGACGGGAAGGAGGCATTTACGGCCTGCTGCCTGTTGGAATATGATTGGGAGGGTAATTTGATTCGGAATTTTGAATTGTCCGTGTCTTTGACAAGCCTTGCCTGTGACGGTGCGGACGGTGCATTGTACGGAATTTCGGAAACGGATGGTGTTACACTGGTAAAATTGGAATTATGAAAAGAGTAGGGTGGTTGTTCGTTTTAGGCATTGTAGTGTTGGCGGCTTGTGTCCGTAAGGATATGGGAACGGAGTTGATGTATGTCGATGTGGAGAGTGCTTTGAAGCTGAGTGGAGAAAATCGGGGCGAGCTGCAAAAAGTGCTGGATTATTTCAGTAAAGGGCATCCGGACACTTTGAAGTTGCGGGCTGCCGAGTATCTTATCAGCAATATGGTGGGGTGGCATTCCATCGGCGGCAAGACAATGGAGCGGTTGAAGCGGGATATCGACACAACCTTCCGGCAGGAAGCGGGAGCCGTGCGGCAGTTGTTTTATCTGATAGCTGTCCGGATAGCGACCGCTCATGGAGACAACACCGTCAAATACGATTTGCACGAGGTGACTTCTGCCTATCTTATCAGGCATATAGAGCAGTCGTTTGCTCTTTGGGAAGACATGAAGTGTCGTTATGACCTTCCTTTTGAGGATTTTTTGAAATACTTGCTTCCCTACAGGATAGACAATGAGCCTATCACGGAATGGAGGGATTCGGTCTATTATCACCGTTACCGTTTCGCCAAAGGGAAAAATATTTGGTTGGGTTTAAGTGATTATCAGGATTATATTCAGGCAAAAATATCGGATTATTATGGATATTGGGAGATGTTAAAGCGTTTGTCGGATACCTTGTTCCGTGGTTATAAAATAGATTGTATAGATCAGGCAAACAATGTACAGATTATGTCCCGTCTGTTCGGAGTTCCCGTTGCCACAGATTTTGTGCCTCACTATCCTGCCCGGGAAAACCGTCATTATTGGACAGTGCTGAAAGACCGGCGTTATGCAAACGGGAGCCATTATAAAACCATTATCCCCTATACTGCCAAGGTGTACAGGAAAACGAGTTATGTCCATGCGATACCCGACGACCGGGTCAACCATGTGCCCCGCTCTATGCGGAATCCCTATCAGGAGGATGTGACGGAAGAGTACGAAAACGTGGCGGAATTGCAATATCGTTTCGAGGAGATTCCCCGGAACGTAAAATATGCTTACCTATGCGTGTTCAACAATCAGGCATGGAAGGAGGTGGCATGGACCGACATGCAGGGAGGAAAGGCTGTCTTTGAGAAAATCGGTCGGGACATTGTATATCTGCCCTGTTATTATGACGGCAGCCGTCAGGTGTTTGCCGATTATCCGCAGTGGTTGAAATCGGATGGGGTGGCAGAAGAATTAAAGCCAGACACTTTGCATCGGCAGACATTGCATTTGAATCGGAAGTTTACCTATAATATTGATGGTGATTATAATGGGATTGCCATATTGGGGGTACGTTTGTCTGCTACCAACGATTTGTCGAAGCAGCCTTACGATGCGGTAGGGGTTATCAGTCATTATAATTATATGAATTATGATACCTTACATGTGACTACCGAGAAAAAATACAGATATTGGATTTTAGGCAAGGTGCGTAACAGTTATCCTGTATTTGCCTCTGTTCATTTTTTGCAGCAAGATACAATTGAATTAAAGCCATTGACAACCTTTTCGGTGGACGGAACCGGTAAAGTCACGAAAGATACGCGTGACTCCCGACGAATATTCAATGATGAATTGCTGGATTACGGCGCAATGATGCCGATGGTTGGGGTGGAATTTGAAAAACCGGTATCGGTTGATGTGGTAAAGTATATAACTAAAAACGACAAGAACGGAATCTATCCGGGTCATCTTTATGAATTGTTCTATTTTAACAGGGGAAAGTGGGAGTCATTGGGAAAAAAGGTGGCTACGGCAGATTATATTGAATATGACAATGTGCCTTCGGGGGCATTGTATTGGTTGCGAAACCACACCGAGGGGAAAGAGGAACGTCCGTTTACGGTGAACAACGGGCGGGTGAGGTTTTGGTAATGTTCCACTTTAAATATTATAAATCAAGAAACAGAGATAAACAAGCATGTCATTGGAACGGGTGAAAAAAAAGACCTTCCACCCGAGGTTTGATGAGACAAGGTCTCGCATTAGTCTGAATGGAAGGCACTGCGAAAAAACAGACAATTATAATGATTAAAATTATGAAGACCAATAAGAAAAGAATAGCGTTAATTACAATGATTGTTATATCATTGACTTGTATGTATAGTGTTTTTACTAATACTGTAAATCGGGTAGATGGTTCTCTTTTTTTATCTGATGTTGAAGCTTTAACTGCAGGAGAGTCTGGAGGAGATATTTTATATTGTTATTGTGCTTTAATGTCGGATTCTAATTGTGCCGTGAATAATAATGGTGCTAGTAAGTGTGCTAGTGGAGTAAATGTACGGTGTTGGGAGTTTAATAATAATTGTAACTAGTAAATAAAGAGGGTAGTTGGAAAAGAATAGATTTTCGATTACCCTTTTTTAGAATGATATTTTATGAAGAAGATATGTATTTATATTATATTGTGTATCACTTGTGGATGTAATGCTGTTGTAAGCAAGAAGGATTTTTCAGTCAAACCTGTATCTTTGGAAAAAGAGACAGTTTTTAGTTTGAACATAGATACATGCTTTTTAGATAGTGTCCCGACTTCGTATGTTGTGGAGAGTAGTATTCATGCAGGAAAGATATATCTTCTAGATAAGTTGTTTTGTACTTTAAATGAATTTAATTTGGATGGAAGATTTCAGAAGCGTTATTTAGGGCAAGGACGTGCAAATAACGAAACAACTATTGGACGTATTGCGACACATGCTTTTGTAGGCAACAAGCTATTTTTATTGGATCACAGTGGAGGGTATCATTTATACGATGAAAATTTCTATTTGGAGCGTTATTTTAGATTGATTTATGATAACCGCTGGGAGTATGATAGAATATATGAAACTCCGTCAGCTTATACACAGCGATATAATGATATTGTTTGTCGAAGTTTTAATGGAAATGTTTTTTTTAATGTGCATTTGGCTCATTTGAATTATAATTTCATAACAACCCTGGAAAAGCATTTGGAAAGGAATGCCAATGTTCAAGAAATTGATTTGAAAGAAGAGGATTTCGGTCGCCTCCTTGCCATTGGCTATCCGGAAAGTTATAAATCAGATTCGTATATGAAAGCTATTTTTTCATCTGTTGTTTATGATATTGATAGTTTTGGTAATTTTTATCTGACATACGAGGCGGATTCTTTAGTTTATGTGTATGATAAGAATTTCAAAATGAAAGAATGTTATGGATTGGCAGGATATGATATGAAGTTGGATTATATACAAACGAATACACCGCAAGAGGTGGGGCGGTATTATAGAAAAGAACGTAATACAAAAGGATTTTATAATTGGTTGGAGTATGTTGATGAAACAAAAGTTCTTTTTCGTTCCTATCAAAAAGGAATAGAGAAGCAGACTGATGGTTTGCAGATATATCGGGAAGGTGTTTTGATAGGAGATTTGGATGTGCCTAAAGGATTGAGAGTTATGGGTTTTATAGAACCTTATTATTATTCTTATATTTTACCGAATGAAGATAATGGGAATCTTTATTTTTATAGATTTAAGATATGAAAGTAGGAAAGTATGAGTATGTGATATATATAGTAATTATATGTATTATTTGGATTCTTATTTTATTAAAGTACAGTTTTCTTCCTGATTCTGAAATCAAAAATGAGGATGAGGAACTTCCTTTGACAGATGCGTTATTTAATGAAGTGCAAAAAAAACTAAATAATATACCTAAAGATACTGTGGTGTATTTTTATTATAAGCTGGTTAATATTGGTTCAAATGATTTAAAAATAGGGTATATAAATCCAGATTGTAGCTGTACGGAATGTTATGCTGAGGATAGTATTGTAATGCCTAAAGATACAACTACAATTGTTATGAAATTTGATACGAAAAATAAGTTAGGATTTTATAAATTGAATACAGTTATAAAGTTAAATACATTAACATCATTATATAAAATTGGTGCAATGGTTGAAGTAGTAGAAAGGGATACGTTATGAATTGTTCTATTTAATAGGGGAAAGAGGGACGTCCGTTTACGGTGAACAACGGGCGGGTGAGGTTTTGGTAATGTTCCACTTTAAATATTATAAATCAAGAAACAGAGACAAACAGGCATGTCATTGGAACGGGTGAAAAAAGGAGTAGTCCCTCTCATCCGTGGAGTTATTTAAACCAGGTTTTTATAACTACCGAATAAAAAAGGACTACCGATAAGCATTTACAAAATAACGAAAAGTATTTTGTTTTATTATCTAAAAAAACAACAATATGAGAAAAATTAAATTTTTAGTGGCATCGCTTTTATTTTGTGCGATGAGCTACGCAGGATATATGGGATATGAAAGAGTGACTATGTCAGAGGCTGAAAGATTTATGCAGGCAAATGTGGAGGCGTTGACAAGCGGGGAAAGTGGAGGGGGAATATATGAATATCCAGATGGGTATGCATTAACTTTTAAGTGTGGAGTGAAGATAAGTGATGGACTGTTTGGAGATCGGTGCAAAGTAGTTGTTATTTCATGTCAAGGAGGAGGTAGGGGATGTAATACAAAAAAATGTCCTGTGCACTCATAGAATAGTTGTAACATAAGAATGGCAATTCCAATAATTTCCCTTAAGAAATGGAATATTGGAAAAAGTCTTTATTAAGTGAATGAAAAAACGAGGATGACTTTAAGTTATCCTCGTATAAAAATTAGATGAGGCATGAAATTGAAATTTATATTGTTTGGCGTTTTATTGGTTCTGTCTTGTAGACATGATGCGCCTAAGAGTATAGGAATAGACCAAAGGATAAAGTTTGATGTTGAGCAGATGTCATCTCTGTCGCAAGATATAGATACAGTGGAATATCTGCCGTTGGAGTTTAATGAGAAAGGGTTGTATTCCAATAGTTCAAAGGTGGTTTTTCGAAACGGAAAGATATTTATAGGTGATTTTGTATTGAATAAAATAGTCGTATATGATTATATGGGAAAATTTCTGTATGTAATCAATAGTCGGGGACGTGCAGCCAATGAGTATTTGGAAATTAAGAGTTTTTGTGTGACTGAGCATGAAATTGCAATCATTGATAATGTGAACCATCACTTAAAATTGTATGACGTTGAATCCGGGTGTTTTATAGAAAATAAAAATATGCCGTTTGTGGCATGGGATGTAGAATGGTTGGTCAATGATGGATTTGTGTTTGCATTCTCATCTTTGCAAAAAGACTATTGTCCGAACAAATTGAGATATCGGCTGTTTTTTACGGATGCCGACTTGAATATAACAGATAAAAGGTATCCTTTTTCTGAAAAAGAAATTGATCCGATAGGAAAAATCACTTATTTTTCTTCAACTCCTGATGAAATAATATTTCATTGGTGTGGAGCTGATTATTTTTCAGTAATAGATAGGGTAGATACTGATTCTGTACAGGTGTTTGGAGTCGATTTTGGTTCTTATAAAGTTCCTGATGAGTATAGGGAGGATATTAATAAGATGGATCAAGGTGAGTATTTTTATATTTATAATACTCCGGTGCGTAGTGGAAATTACTTTGCCTTGGATGTAATGAGTCGGGAGAGTTCGAATTGTTATTTGTATTCTATGGCAGCTGATTTGGTAAAACAGAATGTAGAGGGAGATAAATGGGGAATGTTTTATCCGGTGTGTGCGGATGAACAGGGACGGTTTATTTGTCTGTTGGATTCTTATGACGATTATAAAATGCTTATAGAATACGGTTTCCCAAAAGCTTCGCAGAAGGTGGAAGAACGAATGAAGGCGGGAGGAGCTATTGTCTTGAAATATCAGATGAAATGATGAATTATTGCTATGAAAATGAATGTTGTTTTCTTTGTATGTCTGATGTTTGTGTGTGCTTGTACGGGGCGTAAGCAGCAGGTTGCAGATGAAATAAAGGTTTTGCAGGCGAAAGAAATTCAGATTCCGTCGAAGTTGCCTGTAATGAAACGAGGGGAGAAAGTGGCGGATTTTGAGGAAGGAAATCTAATGGGGCTTAAATTGGTTGTATATGCAGATTCTGTCGGATGTACAGCCTGTGCCATCAATCATATAGATACCTGGTGTTCTTTGGTCGATTACGCCAAGGGATTTTCGGGACGTTTGAAATTTTATTTTATATTTTCTCCGATGAAGCGTGAGGTCCGCTCTACGGAATTGTTGATTGCCAATACTAATTTTGATTATCCGATACTGATAGATACTTTAGGCGAATTTGAACGCCTGAATCCTCATCTGCCGAAGAACCAGGCTTTGCATACGTTTCTGCTGGATGAAAACAATCGTGTGATTTTGGTAGGAAATCCGTTGCGCAATAAGAAAATCAAGGAGATGTTTTATAAGATAGTGGAGGATAAGTTGGGTAGGCCGGGAGAGGTTGCTGTCAAGGAGAATTGATTGTGGCAGTGATGGTTACATGAAGAAAAAGGGGGCAGGCATATTATTGGGAGCGGTGTTTGTCTTGTCCGGTTTTGTGAAGGCTGTCGACCCGGTGGGCTTCTCTTATAAGATTGAGGAGTATTTGCGGATGTTCGGGTGGATGGAATGGCATGGGGCTGCCATTGCTTTTGCTGTCGTGCTTTGTGCTGCCGAAATGATATTGGGGCTGTTGCTGCTGTCGGGGTTGTGGAGGAGGTCGGCGGCAGTGGCAGTCTTTCTGTTTGTGTCGGGCTTTACGGTGCTGACGTATGCGATTTATGCCGACCCGTATGGCGGGATAAACGAGTGCGGCTGTTTTGGCGAGGCGATACATCTTTCGAACGGAGCGACTTTGGCGAAGAATGTCTTTTTGCTGCTGGTGGCAGGAGTGAATTTGTGGCAGGCTTTCAGAGCGGAGAGGTGCGGTTTTGAGGTTTGGCAGGCGGGATTGGCTGCGGGCATTGTGGTGTTGGCTTTTGCCGTGCCGCTGTATGCCTGTTTTTATTTGCCGCCCTTTGATTTTTTGCCTTATGGGGTGGGCAGCAAGGTGGAACGCGGGGGAGATTTGAGGTGGTATGATGCAGGATTTAATGATGTGACGGAAAAGATGTTTGCAGAGGGCAAGCCGGTTTACATGGTGGGGATGCGCAGTGCGATGCCTTCTGAGGCGGTGGAGCGGATGGCAGCTTTGTACGAGGCGTATCGCAGCGGTGAAATCGTTCTTTTTGCGGCAGCTTCGGAGAGTGGGTTGACATTTCCCGGTGGAGGGGATGTGCCGGTCTGTTTTATGGACGGGGTGGTGCTGAAGTCGTTGTTGCGGAGCCGTGTCGGTGTGGTGGCTTTTACAGCGGAAGGGTGCATTGCCGGTAAATGGAATCTGTTGCATACGCCTTACCGTTTTACCGGTGGGTACGGCAATGAGTTGTGCGGGGAACGCCGGAAGCAGGTCGTGTTTTTCGGCGTGTTGGCAGTCATGTTGTTTTTGTTGTTTTATGGACGTAAAAAGTTGGTGAAATGAATAAGAAACCGGACATCTGGGATATCCTGTTGCGGGTGATGTATGCCTTTATCGGTCTGGGGGTGTTAGTGGGCGTTTTTATCGCTGTGCGTGTCTATGTGGCAGACCAGTTTGTGATTCCGACGGATTCGATGCGTCCGACGTTGATACCCGGGGATTATGTGATTGTCAACAAGCTGATTGCCGGTGCAAGGATTTATGACCGTCTTGATTTCAAGGATGGTGACCCGCTGGAGTGTCATCGGGTGAAAGGGTTGCGGAAAGTGGAACACAACGATATCGTGATTTTCAATTTCCCGCTGAACAGGAGCAAGCACCGGATAGAATTTAAAATCAATTATGTCTACGGCAAACGCTGTATCGGGTTGCCGGGTGATACGGTGGAGATACGGAACGGTTTCTTCCGGAACAGTCATTATGACGGGATTTTAGGGGTGGCAGAGGAGCAGCGCCGTCTGTCGGAGACACCGGATTCCTTGATTGCAGGAAATGTGTTACATGCATATCCGTTTGATTTCCGTCATTATGGTTGGACAATCAAGGAATTCGGTCCGCTTTATGTGCCTCGGAAAGGAGGACGGGTGGAACTTGATTCCGTCAATTACTGCCTTTACCGGTTGGTGATAGAATATGAGACGGGCAAGCAGCTTGCGCTTGATGCCGGAGGGCATCTGAGGCTTGGAGGCGAGCCGATAGACAGCTATGTGTTCCGGGGAGATTATTATTTCTTTTGCGGAGACCGGGTACTGGATTCAAACGATTCCCGCTATTGGGGCTTTGTTCCGGAGGAGTTTATTGTCGGAGTAGTCACTCGCATCACCTATTCGCGGGACAGGGAGAGTGGAGAGTTTCGTTGGGACAGGTTGTTGAAGGGGGTAGGCAAGTAAATGGAAAATAATATGAGAAAAGTTAAATTTTTAGTGGCATCGCTTTTATTTTGTGCGATGAGCTACGCAGGCTATATGGGATATGAAAGAGTGACTATGTCAGAGGCTGAAAGATTTATGGAGGCAAATGTGGAGGCGTTGACGAGAGGTGAATCGGGAACATCAATTGTTACTTGTTTGGGCTTAAATAATAAGCCGTGTACTACTTCTGCTGGTGATAGAAGTACCGGACCTTTGGTTAGGGTGGAATTATAACGAATTAAAGTAGAATAAAAAGGCTGTCCCGTAATAGCAATAATTTATTTTTAAATACTTGTATGTTTAACGGGACAGCTTATTTAATAATTTAAGGTATGAAATATATTGTTGCTGCATGTATTTTGCTTTTGGTATCGTGTGTTGAAAATAATAAAGATTTTATAGGAAGAGCAAAAACGTATCATCTTGTTGTTAGTGATACATTAAGTATTGAATGTGATGATTTAGGCAATCCATGTTTTATTTTGCCATATAAAGATTTTGTACTTTTAGCAGATAATTCCAGCAGGCATTTGCTGACTCTTTATCATTGGGGCGGTCAGGGTATTACAAACTTATTGGAAAAAGGTAAAGCGGAGAATGAAGCGTTGATTATAACTTCTATCCATAAGGTTGGTAAGGATACACTATATGTTTATGATGATTTTAGTAAAAAGAAAATTTATTTTAGTATTGACAGCAATCAATGTCATTTGGCTCGTATTTCAAATGTGGATAATTTTTATTCTTCGATTGAGACTGAAAATTTTGTGATATGTTCTTCTGATTCGATAAACAATCGGTTTAGTGTAACCTTATTGCGAGCACCGCGCTTATGCTTGTTATTGCGCCCCATGGCGCCTCCTTGC